>NZ_CAMZMX010000011.1:0-119915 GCF_947311875.1 Pseudomonas sp. PARCl1 | reverse complement strand
GTCACCTCCCTCCGCATGCCCTCCGCTCGGCCTCCTGAAGTCGCGAAGATCAAGATCAAGATCAAGATCAAGATCAACAGCCAGATCAGAAGCCGTGCGGGGGTTGGTAGACGGCGCGAAGCCTCTGACCCGCCGTAGGGGCGCAAAGGGCCTGGGCAACGCCCGTCCGGACGTATGGCCTGCAAAGCCGCGCTTGGACCCCGCCGCGTGATGCGCGACAATAGCGATCATTTTCGGAGCCCCCCATGACCGATTTCACCCCCGACGCCATCCTCGATGCCACCGGCCTGAACTGCCCGGAGCCGGTGATGATGCTGCACCAGCACGTACGCAACCTGGCCGCCGGCGGCCTGCTCAAGGTCATCGCCACCGACCCGTCCACCCGCCGCGACATTCCCAAGTTCTGCAACTTCCTCGGCCACGAACTCGTGCAACAGCAGGAGGACGCCGGCACCTTCCTTTACTGGATTCGCAAAAAAGCCGACTGAAACCCTGTGCAAGCCACCTGGCGATGCGCCTACACTGCGCTCCCCAGACAGGAGAGCGCCATGCTGATAGTTGCCGACGAAAACATCCCGCTGCTCGATGCCTTCTTCCAAGGCTTCGGGGAAATTCGCCGCTACCCCGGCCGAAGCCTCGATGCCGCCAGCGTCAAGGACGCCGATATCCTGCTGGTACGCTCGGTGACCAAGGTTGACCGCACATTGCTCGAAGGCAGCCGGGTACGCTTCGTCGGTACCTGCACCATCGGTACCGATCACCTCGACCTGGACTATTTAGCCGAAGCCGGCATTCGCTGGAGCAGCGCGCCAGGCTGCAATGCCCGCGGCGTGGTCGATTACGTGCTGGGCAGCCTGCTGACCCTGGCCGAACTGGATGGCGTTGCGCTGCCAGAACGGGTCTACGGCGTGGTCGGTGCAGGTGAGGTCGGCGGGCGGCTGGTACGTGTGCTGCGCGGCCTGGGCTGGAAGGTGCTGGTGTGCGACCCGCTGCGCCAGGCCGCTGAAGGCGGTGACTACGTCAGCCTGGAAACCATTGTCCAGCAGTGTGATGTGATCAGCCTGCATACCCCGTTGCAGCGTAGCGGCGGCTACCCCACCTGGCACTTGCTGGGCCAGGCGCAATTGGCACAATTGCGCCCGGGTGCCTGGCTGGTCAACGCCAGCCGTGGGCCGGTGGTGGACAACGCCGCCCTGCGCGAGCTGCTGCTGCAGCGCGACGACATCCATGCCGTGCTGGACGTATGGGAAGGCGA
The DNA here is from genome assembly GCF_947311875.1 of Pseudomonas sp. PARCl1. Taxonomy (NCBI): domain Bacteria; kingdom Pseudomonadati; phylum Pseudomonadota; class Gammaproteobacteria; order Pseudomonadales; family Pseudomonadaceae; genus Pseudomonas; species Pseudomonas sp. PARCl1. The sequence continues at coordinate 118,660 of NZ_CAMZMX010000011.1, read as the reverse complement.
GCCGCAAGTCGACCTGCAACTGGCCGACCTGTGTACCCTGGCGTCACCGCATATTGCCGGTTACAGCCTCGACGGCCGCCAGCGTGGCACCGCGCAGATCTACCAGGCCCTGTGCCGCTTCCTCGGGGTGGATGAGCAGGTGCAACTGGCTGACCTGCTGCCGCGCCCGCCGCTGGCGCAAATCGAGCTGGATGCCAGCGCCGACCCGGCCTGGGCCCTGGCCACCCTGTGCCGCGCCGTGTACGACCCGCGCCGTGACGATGCCGACTTCCGCCGCAGCCTGAGCGACGACCCACAACAACAGCGTGCCGCGTTCGACCAGTTGCGCAAGCAGTACCCAGCGCGACGCGAAATCGAGGGGCTGGCGGTGCGCCTGCGTGGCGAGGCGCCGCAGTTGGCGCAACTGGTCAGTGCGCTGGGTGGCGTATTGGTCTGACGGCGTGCCGGCCGCTGCACGGCCATTCGCCCGGGTGAGAGCGCCCAGCCGGGCCTGGCCGTAAGAGGCCAGTGCAGAACTCAGGGCAAATAAAAACCCGACGCGGGCGCCGGGTTGCAAGAAATTCGCCGCTCAACCTTTGCGTACGCGCTCGACCCGGCTCTGTTCCAGGGCCTTGCAAGCCTGCTGGATCATCTGCTCGGTGATCGGTACTTCGCGCCCCTGGGCATCAATGATCGAACCGCATACCTGGGGTTGCTGGTTCGGCCGGGGCTGCTGGTTGTCGCTGGTAGGCTGCAAGCTCATGCATGGTCTCCTCATCAGGTGAACTCAGGGTAGTCCTGCACCGTGACTGGCCTGTGACGACAGGCTCGTCACGGCAATACCAGTCCAACAGAAACGCTGGCAAAGCTCCATACCCTGGTTAGATCGATAGGCTATAGCCACCTGCCCGCGTTCCCCAGCCCTGATGAGTGGTAGTCTGGGCCTTCGCCAGCCATAGTGATCGTCGCCATGTCCGAATCGGTTTCCCCGCAACCACGCCGGGCATTACGCCTGGCCTGGCAGTTCGTTCGCCCCTATCGCCGGCAGGTTCTGCTGGCCTTGCTGGCACTGGTAGTCACTGCGGGCATCACCTTGTCGATGGGCCAAGGCATCCGGCTGCTGGTCGACCAGGGTTTCATGACCCGTTCCGCGCACCAGCTCAACCAGACCATCGGGCTGTTCCTGCTGCTGGTACTGGCCTTGGCGGTGGGTACGTTCAGCCGTTTCTACCTGGTGTCCTGGATTGGCGAGCGCTGCGTGGCCGACATGCGGCGGGCGGTGTTCAACCACCTGATCGGCCTGCACCCCGGCTTTTTCGAGGATAACCGCAGCGCCGAGATCCAGTCGCGGCTGACAGCAGACACCACGCTGCTGCAATCGGTCATCGGTTCGTCGCTGTCGATGTTCCTGCGCAATGCATTGATGGTGCTGGGCGGTGTGGTGCTGCTGTTCATTACCAACCCCAAGCTCACCAGCATCGTGGTGGTGACCCTGCCGCTGGTGTTGGCGCCCATCCTGCTGTTTGGTCGCCGCGTACGCAGGCTGTCGCGGCAGAGCCAGGACCGGGTCGCCGATGTAGGCAGCTACGTGGCCGAGACGCTGGGGCAGATCAAGACTGTGCAGGCCTACAACCATCAGGCACATGACCGCGCACTTTTTGCCGACACGGTCGAGGCGGCATTCACCGTGGCGCGCAAGCGCATTGCCCAGCGGGCCTGGCTGATCACTCTGGTGATCGTCTTGGTGCTGGGGGCGGTTGGGGTGATGCTGTGGGTGGGCGGCATGGATGTGATCGCCGGGCGCATATCCGCCGGCGAACTGGCCGCCTTCGTGTTCTACAGCCTGATCGTCGGCAGCGCCTTCGGCACCCTCAGTGAAGTGATCGGCGAACTGCAGCGCGCCGCCGGTGCTGCCGAGCGCATCGCCGAACTGCTGGCCGCACGCAGCGCAATCCTGCCGGGCTGTGCCGCCTCGGGCCTGCCGGGGCATAGGGCCCGCGGGCACATCGAGTTGCAGGAACTGGTGTTCGCCTACCCGTCACGGCCCACCGTGGCAGCGGTAGCTGGCCTGAGCCTGGTCATCGAGCCTGGCCAGACCGTGGCCCTGGTCGGCCCATCAGGGGCCGGCAAGTCGACCTTGTTCGATCTGTTGCTGCGGTTTTACGACCCCCAGCAAGGGCGCATCCTGCTCGACGGCCAGCCGCTGACAGAATTCGACCCTGACCAGCTGCGACGGCAGTTTGCCCTGGTTGCACAGAACCCTTCGCTGTTCCGTGGCACGGTGGAAGCCAATATCCGCTATGGCCGCCCCGAGGCGAGCCAGGCCGAGGTCGAAGCCGCAGCCCGCGGCGCCCATGCCGATGAGTTTATTCGGCAGTTACCTCAGGGCTACCAGACACCGCTGGGGGAGGGTGGCATCGGGCTTTCCGGCGGCCAGCGCCAGCGCCTGGCGATTGCCCGGGCGCTACTGGTGGACGCGCCGATCCTGTTGCTGGACGAAGCCACCAGCGCCCTCGACGCGCAAAGCGAACACCTGATCCAGCAAGCACTGCCCCGCCTGATGGCCGGGCGTACCACGCTGGTCATCGCCCATCGGCTGGCCACGGTCCAGCACGCCGAGCGCATCGCGGTCATCGACCAGGGGCGCTTGGTGGCGGTGGGCACTCATCGCCAATTGATCGAGCAAAGCCCGCTGTATGCCCGGCTGGCGGCCTTGCAGTTCACCAGTGCCTGACACAGGGGTGACGGGGGCAGCGCAGGGGTGGCTATCGGTTTTCAACGCTACCGTTGGTGGCAGTTTCCAGGCACAAAAAAGCCCGCATCAGCGGGCTTCTGGAGGATCTGGTCGGAGAGACAGGATTCGAACCTGCGGCCTTCTCGTCCCGAACGAGACGCGCTACCTGGCTGCGCTACACTCCGATGAACAAAATCCTACTGCATCGTGTTTTTGCTCGCAAGCCCCTGCTGTGCAAAGGGGCTTTGCTGAAAACGCGCCGCGGTTAAAGCTCTTTCACGGTGCGGATCTGGTCCTTGTTCAGGCGGGTGCGCTTGCCGTCCAGCTGCTCGAATTCGTAGAAGCCGGAGTCTTCGTCGTAGGACGGTTTATCCGTCGCCTGGATTTCTCGGCCATCGTTCAGGGTGATGACGGTTGGGGTGGAGCAGCCGGCAAGGGTGCCCAGGCCCAAAGCGAGCAGGAAGGCGGGTAGGGTCCGTTTGATCATCGTGGTTCTCCAAGTGCGATGGTGCTAGATGACATTTATGACGCAGGACTTTAGTGCAAGTTCACTGCAAGTGCATCATAGCGATAAATCTGCGCGGTTGATCCAGGGCAAGTTTGTTGGGCGCAACCCGGTAAATGTGCGCTGTGATATAACTGCGGCCAACCTATCCTGTTGTGACGGACCCCCATGAAAGCCAAGGCAGATACCCCCTTTGTGCCGCTGAATATCGCGGTGCTCACCGTTAGCGACACCCGCACGCCCGACACCGATACCTCTGGCCAGATGTTCGTCGACCGGTTGAGCGAGGCCGGCCATCACCTGGCAGAGCGGGTATTGCTCAAGGACGACCTGTACAAGATCCGTGCACAGGTTGCCACCTGGATCGCCGACGAGCGCGTGCAGGTGGTGCTGATTACCGGCGGCACTGGCTTTACCGGCCGCGACAGCACGCCGGAGGCGGTGGCCTGTCTGCTGGACAAGCAGGTCGATGGCTTTGGCGAGTTGTTCCGGCAGATCTCCGTGCCGGATATCGGTACGTCCACGGTGCAGTCGCGGGCCTTGGCCGGCCTGGCCAATGGCACCCTGGTGTGCTGCCTGCCGGGCTCGACCAATGCCGTGCGCACCGGTTGGGACGGCATTCTTGCCGAGCAACTCGACGCCCGCCATCGGCCGTGCAACTTTGTCCCGCACCTGAAGCAGGCAATGGCCTGTGACAGCCGTGGCTGAGGTCAGTCAGCCACGGCCGCTGATGCCGGTAGAGCAAGCCCTGGAACAATTGCTGGCATTGGCCGAGTCGGCACCGATTCAGGAAACTGAAAGCCTGCCCCTGGCCGAAGCCGAAGGCCGGGTACTGGCGACCGACCTGGTGGCCTCGCTCGACCTGCCGCCCTGGCCGAACAGTGCCATGGACGGCTATGCCCTGCGCCTGGCCGACTGGCAGGGCCAGCCGTTGCCCGTCAGCCAGCGCATCTTCGCCGGCCATGCGCCACAGCCTCTGCAGCCGGGCACCTGTGCCCGCATCTTTACCGGCGCCCCGGTGCCGGCAGGTGCCGATTGCGTCGAGATGCAGGAAAACACCCAGGTGCTGGAGGATGGCCGGGTACGTTTCGTCGAGGCGCTGCGCGCCGGGCAGAACATTCGCCCGCAGGGCCAGGAAACCCGCAAGGGCGAGCAGGTGATGAACGCCGGCACGCGCCTGGGGCCGATCGAACTGGGCCTGGCGGCGACCTTGGGCCACGCCCGGCTCGAGGTGGTACGCAAGGTCAAAGTGGCGGTACTGTCCACCGGCGACGAACTGGTCGAGCCCGGGCTGCCGTTGGGGCCCGGGCAAATCTACAACAGCAATCGTCGGCTATTGGTCAGTTGGTTGCAGCGCCTGGGGTGCGAGGTGGTCGATGCCGGCATCCTGCCGGATGACCTGGCGCAGACCCGCGCCTGCCTGGCCGGACTGGGCCACGTCGACCTGATCCTGTCCACTGGCGGCGTGTCGGTGGGCGAGGCCGACTACCTCGGGGCGGCACTGCGCGAAGCGGGCGAGCTGGCGCTGTGGAAGCTGGCGATCAAGCCGGGCAAGCCGCTGACCTTCGGCCATTACCAGGGCGTGCCGGTGATCGGCCTGCCGGGTAATCCGGCCTCGACCCTGGTCACCTTTGGCCTGCTGACCCGGCCCTATCTGCTGCGGCGCCAAGGGGTGGGCAATGTCACGCCGCTGCGCTTCGACATGCCGGCGGGGTTTGACTGGCCCAAACCCGGTAGCCGCCGCGAATACTTGCGTGCGCGCATCGAGGACGGCCAGGTGCGCATCTACAAGAACCAGAGTTCGGGTGTGCTGCGCAGCGCAGCCTGGGCCGACGGGCTGGTGGAGGTGCGCGAAGGCAGCACGCCGAAAACGGGTGACAGCGTGCCATTCATTCCCTTCAGCGAACTACTTGGCTGAACGCCCCAGCCAGGCATCGGCCAGTGGCCCTGGCACCGGTGCTGCCTGGGTCAGGCGCATGTGCACGGTTTCCAGTTGATGAGCCGCCACGCTCCAGTCGTGGCGCTGGCGGGCGAACTGGCGCCCGGCCGCGCTCAACTGGCTCATGCGCCAGGGCTGGTTGAGCAACTGGGTGATCAGCAGGGCCAGTTGATCACTGTCATCGCTGCCCAGGTAATGCTCGCCGTTGTTCACCGCCAGGCCGGAAACGCCCTTGCCGGTACTGATGATCGGCAGGCCGGCAGCCATTGCTTCAAGGATTTTCACCTTCGAGCCACCGGCATAGCGCAGCGGCGCAAAAAACAGGGCTGAGCGGCTTTGCAGTTCACGCAGATCGGGGCGATAGCCGAGCCATTCGATCCGCGGGTCATTCCAGTGCAGCTTCCAGCTGGCCGGCATCGCATGCCCGGCAATCGCCAGGCGCACGGCCGGGTTGCTCAGCCACACCTGCGGCATGATGTCTTCCAGCGCCCACTCGATGGCTTCCAGGTTGGCGCCGTATTCAAAATTGCCGACAAACAGCAGGCGCTGGCTGTGCAGCGCCGGCTGCACCTGCTGGTAGAAATCACATTCCACGCCATTGACCACCACATTCACCGGGCGCCTGCTGATCTGCCCGATCAGCTCGGCGTCGTGAGCGCTGACGGCTACCAGCTCGGTGGGCTGGCCCAGCACGCGCTGTTCCCAGCGCCGGTAGCGCCAGCGGTCGAAGGCATTGAGCGGGCGTAGCCATAACGGCAGGCGGTCATGGCAGGCGCTGCCGGTAACCGACTCCAGGTTGTGTTCGCTGAGCATGAAGGGCAGGCCGCGGGCCTGCAGGGCCTTCTCGAACGGCTGGAAGCTATAGCTGTGCTCGATCTGGATCACGTCCCAAGGTTCCTCCAGCAACTGCTCGAAGCGGTGCCGCAACGCTGCGCAAAGGCCGTTGATGATCGCCCGCATGGGGTAGTCGATGATCGGCGAGGCCAGCAGGTTCAGCGGGCTATGCAGCGGCCTGCGCGGCAGGACTATCAGCCGTTCGAGGTACGGTTCGAGCGCCTCGCGTGCGGCGTCGCTGAGGGGTATCTTCGATTGCACCAACAAGGTGATGCGGTGGCCGCGCTGGGCCAGTGCCCGGATCAGGTGGTATTGGCGAGTCTTGCAGCCACTGGTGGTCGGCCAAGGCAGGTAAGGCAGTGTCCAGAGAATACGCATGACCGTGGTCCTCGCTGACGGCTGCAGAGGGCAAGACGCACCTGTCGGCCGGTTGCAGGTGAGGGCCGGGAGGAACGTCCGTGGCGGGCAAGCCAGGGCATTTTACAGTCAAAATGCTGACTCGCCTGTGCTCATTCGCTTGTAGGGTCAAAAACCTGTCAAAAGTGTCTCGACTCAGCATAGCCGGGCATTGTCGGCTGTGGAAAAAATGCCATTATCTTCACTACCAGCCGAGCCGGCGCTGCTGCTGGGAACACCGCCTGCCACGCGCGACACGCCGCTGGCTGTTTTTGAACGCGGCATGCAACGATCCACGCGTGCATGTGGTCGAGATAGGGTTGGTCAACCTCAGGGAGATGCGCCTATGCAAGCGCGCAAGGCAATGCTGGTCCTGCACGGCAAGCAGGCGATGAACGACGAACTGCGCGATGCCGTGCACGACATGCGCGACAGTGGCTGGGTGCTGGATGTGCGGGTCACCTGGGAGGCGGGCGATGCCCAGCGCCTGGTGACCGAGGCGCTGGCGGCAGGTTACAGCCACATTGTCGCCGGTGGCGGCGACGGGACCCTGCGCGATGTGGCCGAGGCCATGGGGCAGGCCGGGACCGATGCCAGCCTGGTATTGCTGCCGTTGGGCACCGCCAACGATTTTGCCAAGGCTGCCGGCATTCCGCTGGAGCCTGCCGCTGCGCTGGCCTTGTTGAATGAGGCGGCACAGCCCATAGACCTGGGCCAGGCCGGCGACCAGCTGTTCCTCAACATGGCCACCGGCGGGTTCGGTAGTCAGGTCACGGCCAATACGTCCGAAGACCTGAAGAAGGTCCTGGGCGCCGCGGCCTATCTGTTCACCGGCCTCACACGCTTCAGCGAACTGCAGGCGGCCTCGGTCGAGCTGCAAGGGCCGGATTTCCACTGGCAAGGGGATCTGCTGGCACTGGGTATCGGCAATGGCCGCCAGGCGGGAGGCGGGCAGGAGCTGTGCCCGGATGCGGTAGTCGATGATGGCTTGCTCGATATCGCCGTGTTGCCTGCCCCACAGGAAATGCTGGGCACGTTGCGTGACCTGCTGGCCGGTGATGGCCTGTTCGTCCGTGCCAGGTTGCCCTGGGTCGAGATCAAGAGTGCTCAGGGCCTGGACCTCAACCTCGATGGCGAGCCCTTGCAGACTACCAACTTGCGTTTCGAAGCCCGGCCCGCAGCGTTGCGCCTGCACCTGCCTGCCGGGTCGCCGCTGCTCAGTCGTCCAGGCTGATGATCTTTTCGCGCACGGCAAACAGTACCAGGCCAGCCACGTCATGAATTTGCAGGCGCTTCATGATTTGCGAGCGGTGGGTTTCCACGGTCTTGATCGACAGGCCAAGGCCAGTGGCAATTTCCCGGGTCGACTTGCCGCGCACGATCAGGCGCAGGATCTCCAGCTGGCGCGCCGTGAGGTTATGCCGGTCGCTGCCGCCCTGTGCGCCCGGCCTGTTGCGCTGCAGCGCCTGGTTGATGACGGTGTGGGCGATGGCCGGGCTCAGGTAGCGCTCGCCGTGGCGTACTGCCTCCAGGGCCTGCTCCAGCTCGGTGGCACTGGTGTCCTTGAGCAGGTAACCGTGGGCACCGCTTTCCAGGGCACGCATGATCAGGTCCGGATCGGTGTGCATCGACAGGATCAGCACCTTGCAGTTGCTGCCGCAGGCTCGCAATTGGGTCAGGGCGTCCAGGCCACTGGTCGAGCGCATGGAAATGTCCAGCAGGACAATGTCCGGCGCCAGTGCGCGCACCTGCTCAAGCAACTGGCTGCCATCCTCGGCCTCACCGACCACGCTGTAGCCGGGAATGTCGCAAACCAGCGCACGTACGCCGGCGCGGATCAGCGAGTGGTCGTCGACCAGCAGCAATCTACAGGTCATGGGCAACAGTACTCCTGGCGCGTTGCTGGGTGCGCGGTGGCCACGGGAACATCGCTTCTATCCGTGTACCCTGGCCAGGCTGGCTGGTGATCTGCAGGCTGCCCTGCAAGGCCGTTACCCGCTCCTGCATGCCGGCCAGGCCGCGCTGGCCGGCCTCGGCCGGGTGCCGGGCGGGAACGAAGCCGCGGCCATCGTCGTGAATCGACAACGCCAGCCCGGCAGGGGTGCGTTGCAGGCGCACAACCAGGTTGTGTGCCTGGGCATGGCGCAGCATGTTGGTGACTGCTTCCTGGGTGATGCGGAACACTGCCATGGCCACTGCATCGTCAATGCCGCCCAGGCGTTGGTTGCACGCCAGGCTCCAGTGTACGCTGCTGCTGCCCAGCGTGCGGACCAAGTGCGCGCGCAAGCTGGCTTCCAACCCAAGACTCGCCAATTGCCTGGGGTTGAGCAGGCTCGACACGTTGCGTACCGTGCCCAGGGTGTCATCCAGGGTGCTGTGCAGCGCATCGCAGTGGCCCTGCAACTCGGCCGGCATGCGCCGTTTCAGCCACTGCAGTTGCAGTTTGGCGGCAGTCAGCAATTGGCCAATGTCGTCGTGCAACTCCCGGCTCAGGTGTTGCCGCTCGTCTTCCTGCACCTTCAGCATGCGCTCGGCCAGTTCAGCCGGCCGCAGGCTGATCGACCTGGCCCCCAATCCCAACTGCAGGGTGGCGGCCAGCGTTGCGGCCAACTGCAAAAGCAGCAGGCCAGCCGGGATAGCAAGGTTGGCCAGGTACAGCATCAGGTTGGTAACCAGCGAGGCCACACACAGCCCGACCGTCAGCCAGCGCAGCAGGGCAACGTGGCAGCAGCTACGCATGTAGAATTTCAAGCGTGGGAGCATAAATAGGGAAGCCACTGAAGTATTGCTGATAGAGGCCTTGCACAATGCGGGTCAGAGGCTTTGGCGCAGTACTTCCGCTGTTTGGTCGAGCACCTGATGTGCAAACTTTTTTGTGATTGCAAGTGTTTGTGGGGGCGCATATTACCACTTCGTACGGTGTCGGTCGCGGCTGGGTGACGCTCCGAAACGCCTGTTGGCAGGGCGGTGCCGGGTGGCAAAGTGCCACCCGCGGATCCCGCTGCTCGCACCCGCGCTGCAACTAAGGCGGTAATGATTCAACTTGGCCTTCCTGAAACTTTGCGAACTTTGCAAGTTCGACCAGCGCAGGGCTTGAGTGCATGTAGTTAGTTGCACTTCTGGTCAGGTTAATGCGCGCGGTACGGCCGGCTGCCATGGCTGCCGGAGCGCATGACATCATGCGGGTGATCGCACGTTTTGCCTGCTTCATCGCAAGACGCGCAAGCAGGGGCAAGGGGTTGCTGCACGACCTTGGCCAGCTCGCCCAGCAGCACCAGTTGCTCGCCGATATCCAGGTTCAACCGCCCGGTTCGGCTGTCGAGCAACTCCAGTTGCCAGGCCAGCAGGGTCAGGCACGCCTCGATCGCAGGCAATGCCTCTGGCTGCAGGCAGCCGCTGTAGCAGGCCGGGGCCAGCAACTGGTGAAGCGCGGTGGCGTAATGGGCAACTTCGCGCGCGCCCAGGCGGGTGGCCTGCCCGGCGAGGCTGGCCAAGGTGCTGTCCAGGCAGCGGCAGGCGTCTGGATCGTTGTCGATCAATTCCAGATGCTGCAGGCATTCCTGGGCCTGGGTCAGCAGTACCTGGGCATCCAGCAGGAAGCCCTGCAGTGCGTTATCGAACGCTAAGGCAGTGTCCATGATCAGGTCCCCGCGCGTGGGGTAGGCGCAGGTGACGGGCACGCCGCAACGATAGCTAGCAAAAGCCTGACTCCATTCATGCAATGAGAATGGCGTCACATTAATGGCTAAAGGATATCGCGAATATCAGGTTCCACCTGACTGCCCCTAGGGGTTTCCCTGATGCGGGCTGCCGAATTCGAGCGGGGTGCCGGCAGTAAAGCATGATGGTAAAGTGATATCAATTGCCGGGTCGGCATTTTCCCGCAAGGGTCAAGGTGTGCGGGAAGCCGCCGATACAGGGAGGATCAATTCACCTTTTTCGACTCAAGCCTGGGGGCTTTCCAATGGCTGGCATTCTCGACACGGTAGACCAACGCACGCAACTGGTAGGTGAGAACCGCCTGGAAATCCTGATGTTCCGCCTGGCGGGCCGCCAATTGTTCGCGATCAACGTGTTCAAGGTTCAGGAAGTGCTGCAACTGCCCAAGCTCACCCTGATGCCCCAGCGTCATGCGTTCGTCTGCGGTGTGGTCAACCTGCGTGGGCAGACGTTGCCGGTGATCGACCTGTCCCAGGCCATTGGCATGCGCCCGCTGCAACCCACGCCCGACAGCACCATCATCGTCACCGAATACAACCGCTCGGTGCAGGCTTTCCTGGTAGGAGGGGTCGACCGCATCGTCAACATGAACTGGGAGTCGATCATGCCGCCGCCGTCCAGCGCCGGGCGCCAGCATTACCTGACTGCCATCACCAAGGTCGATGAGCAACTGGTCGAGGTCATCGACGTGGAAAAGGTGCTGGCTGAAATCGTGCCTTACAACGCCCGGGTTTCCGGCGACAAACTGGCCGACCCCGTGCTGGCACGGGCGCAAGGCCGCGAGGTGCTGCTGGTGGACGACTCCAGTGTGGCCCTGGCGCAGTTGCGCGACACCTTGTCCCAGTTGGGCATGAAACTGCATGTGGCCAGTGATGGCCTGAAGGCACTGCGCATGCTCAAGGGTTGGGCTGATGCAGGCGAGGACGTGTGTGAAAAGCTGCTGATGGTGTTCACCGACGCCGAAATGCCGGAAATGGACGGCTACCGCCTGACCACTGAGATTCGTAGCGATGCGCGGCTGCGCCAACTCTACGTGGTGCTGCACACATCGCTGTCGGGCAGTTTCAATGAATCCATGGTCAAGAAAGTGGGTTGCGACAACTTCCTTTCCAAGTTCCAGCCCGATCGCCTGGTCGACGTGGTCAAGCAGCGCCTGCTGCTGGATACGGCCACCGCGTGATCGCCACGCCTGCCCGGTATAAGCTTGGCATTTGCCAAGACGCGAGGCGGCAGGGATGTTTCTGAGTGAGTTGTACCGATACCCGGTGAAGTCGTGCCAGGCGCAGAGCCTGCGCGCTTCGCCGGTGGGGCTGCTGGGCCTGCAGGGTGACCGGCGCTGGATGGTGGTCGAGGCAGAAAACGGACGCTTCCTGACCCAACGTGCCTGGCCACGCCTTGGCCAGATCGCGGCGCACGATGACGGCTGCGGCCAGCTGCTGTTGCAGGCGCCTGGGCGCGCCTCGCTGAGGGTGGCAGTGCCACCTGCCGATGAGGGCCTGCGTGGCGTGACGATCTGGCGCGATACCTTGCGCGTGCCAGACGCCGGCGATGGCGCGGCGGCCTGGCTGAGCGAGTGGCTGGGCAAGGCTGTGCGCCTGGTGCATTGCCCGGAGCAGCGTGCCCGTTATTTGCCCAACGGTTATGGCTTCAACAGCGATCGCGCGGCTTTTCCGGATGGTTTCCCCTTGTTGCTGATCGGCCAGGGCTCGCTTCACGAGCTTGACCGCCGTGTGGGGCGGCCCATGGAGATGCTGCGTTTTCGACCGAACCTGGTGGTGCAGGGCGCCGAGCCTTTCGCCGAGGATGGCTGGAAGCGGATCCGCATTGGCACCCTCGAATTCCGGGTGCTCAAACCGAGTGTGAGGTGCATCTTTACCACTATCGACCCCGCCACCGGCGAGCGCAGTGAAGACCGTGAACCGATGGCCACGCTCAGGACCTTCCGCGAAAAGGATGGCGATATCCTGTTCGGGCAGAACCTGGCGGTGGATGGCAGCGGGTGGCTTGAGGTCGGGATGGGCGTGGAAATCCTGGAATAGCTGTGTGCTGGCACCGGCCTGTTCACAGGTGCCCGTGAACAGGCCGGCAAGGGCTCAGCGAACTTTACATGTCATCGAAATACCGCTCATGCCAATCCACCAGCGGCTGCGGTGCATTCAGTTTCTGCCCGTAGATCACTGAATACGACAGCACGTTCTGCACGTATTGGCGGGTTTCGTCGAACGGGATCGACTCCACCCACACATCGAAACTCAGGTGCTTGGCGCCCCTCAGCCACTGTCGCACGCGCCCGGGCCCGGCATTGTAGGCTGCTGAGGCCAGGACCCGGTTGCCGTTGAACTGGCTATGCACCTGGCTCAGGTAGGCGGCGCCCAGCTGGATGTTCTTGTCCGGGTTGAGCACTTGTGCCGGTGAGGCAAGCGGAATGCTGAACTTGCGGGCCGTTTCCTTGGCGGTAGCCGGCATCAGTTGCATCAGGCCGCTGGCGCCTACCGGGGAGCGTGCGTCTTCCATGAACGCGCTTTCCTGGCGGGTAATGGCGAATACCCAGCTCGAATGCAGGCCGCGCACATTGGCTTCGCGCACCAGGGTATCGCGGTGGGCCATCGGGAAGCGGATGTCCAGGTCGTCCCAGTACTGGGCCTGGCTGATGGTGCGGATGGCCGGGAAGTACCAGCGCAATTCATAACCCAGACGCGCCTGGGCCACCATTTCATCGCGGTTGAAGTGCCGGCTGACGTGGTACCACTCGCGGCGGCCTTCGACGATCTGGCCGCGGGCATGGAATTCCAGCGCCCGCTGGATGCCGGGTGTATTGCGTACTTTCTTCACCAGTTGCGGGCTCAGCAACAGGGGTTTGTTGTTCAGTTGGTACGGTGTCTTGGCCCGGTCGGCGGCGAGGAAACCATAGAAGTCACGCTCGCGCGCCACGGTCTTGTACAGCAGCGGGATCTGCGGGTTGTTCGGCTGTGCCAGCTCCAGGCTGCGCGCTTGCCAGTACTTCCAGCGGCTGCTGCTGGCCAGGTCCTGAGGCAGGCGGCGGGTCAGCTCGTAGGCGTCTTCCCAGCGGCCCAGGCGCAGCAGCAGGCGCAGGCGCCATTCACTGACGGTGTTGTCGCGCAGCTCAGGGTCGTAGCGGGTCATCAGGTCGAGCGCACGCGGGTCGTAGCGGCGGGCCAGGGTCAGGCCTATTTCGCGGGCGATGGCCACCTTTTCGTCGCGGGAGAAATGCATGCGCTGGGCGTAGTCGTCCAGCAGCGCCATGGCCCGCTCCGGGTCCTGGCGCGCCAGGCGGCGCAGGCCCAGGCTGACCACATCGGCCATCGCCTCGTTGGCCGGGGCAAAGCGCGATGGCTGGTTGAGCAGCTCAGGCTTCTGTGCCACGTCGACCAGCAGCCGGCCTTGCGGGCCGAGGGTGGTCAGGCCATTGATCAGGCTGTTGGCCAGGCTGTAATTGCGCGCCTGGGCCGCCAGCTTGATGCGCTGCCAGCGCTTACTCTCGGTCAGTTGGCCTTCAGCGGCCCACATGCCGAACAGTGTGTCGCACGCGGCAGGTTGCGACTTGCCCACGTTCCACAGCTTTTCGGCGGTGGCGTTGCCTTCGGCACGCAGGCCATGGCTGAGCTGGTACTGGCCGTTGAGGCAATCGAGCTCGGTGAAATTGAGCTTGGGGTCGTAGTACTTGACGAAGGTGTCCCACTCCCCGCGTTCGGCCAGCCAGCGCAACCAGCGCAGTTTCATCCAGTTGGCCTGGGGCAGGTCGCCATGCTTGGCGAGGAACGCCTCGATTTCCTGGTTGCTGGCGCTTTTCAGGCGGGCAGTGAGCTCGTCGTAGGCCAGGTACGGGGTCAGCGGGTAGTCACTCAGAGCCTGGGCATAGCGTAGGTAAGGGCCTTTGTCGCCCTTGGCCAGCGCGCGCTTGGCTTCGTCGTAGTACTGGCGCTGCAGGGTGAGGTCGGTGGCCTGTGCCGCGCTGGTGGCAGCGGTCAGCAGCAGGCAGGAAGCAATTTGTAACAGGCGGCTGCGCATGATACGTCCGGGCAGTTGAACCATGGGAAAGTGACGGCGGAGCCAGCACTGTTGGAAGCTATTGGCTTAGCTTAGCCGTTTGCCGGCAGCGGGTGAAAGCACTGTGCTTGTATCGGCATATTAACGTCGACCGGATGTCGCCACGGGTGCATCGATTGGCCTGGCAGCTGCCGTCGGGGGCCCAACTCAGGTAGAATGCGCGCCCGATTTATGGAGACCAACATGACCCTGCTCAAATTCAGCGATGTGTCCCTCGCATTCGGCGCCATGCCGCTGCTGGACAAAGTGTCCTGGCAGATCGCTCGTGGCGAGCGGGTGTGCATCATCGGCCGCAACGGCACCGGCAAGTCGAGCATGCTGCGCCTGGTCAAGGGCGAGCAGAAGGGCGACGACGGGGAAATCTGGCGTGCGCCGGGCCTGAAGATCGGCGAACTGCCGCAGGAACTGCCGGTGGCCGATGAGCGCACGGTGTTCGACGTGGTCGCGGCCGGCCTCGACGGCGTGGGTGAACTGCTGGCGCAGTTCCACCACCTGAGCATGAACATCCAGGGCGACGATGACCTGGAAAAGCTCATGCATGTTCAGCACGAACTGGAAGCCCGCGACGGCTGGCGCCTGCAGCAGGTGGTGGAAAGCACCCTCAGCCGCCTGCAACTGCCTGCCGACAAGACCCTGGCCGAGCTGTCCGGTGGCTGGCGCCGCCGCGTGCTGCTGGCCCAGGCGCTGGTGTCGGAGCCCGACCTGCTGCTGCTCGACGAGCCGACCAACCACCTGGACATTGGCGCCATTGCCTGGCTCGAAGAGGCCCTGCGCGGCTTCAACGGCGCGGTGCTGTTCATTACCCACGACCGGTCGTTCCTGCAGAACCTGGCCACCCGCATCCTTGAACTGGACCGTGGCGGCCTGATCGACTGGAACGGCGACTACGCCAGCTTCCTGGTGCACAAGGAGGCCGCACTGGCCGCCGAAGAAACCGCCAACGCGCTGTTCGACAAGCGCCTGGCCCAGGAAGAAGTGTGGATTCGCCAGGGCATCAAGGCCCGCCGTACCCGCAACGAAGGTCGCGTGCGTGCCTTGAAGGCCCTGCGGGTAGAGCGTGGCGAGCGCCGCGAACGCCAGGGCAAGGCCAATATCCAGATCGAGGCGGCGGAAAAGTCCGGCAAGCAGGTCATGGTGCTGGAAAACGTGAGTTTCCATCATCCCGAAGGGCCGATGCTGGTCAAGGACTTCTCCATGGTCCTGCAGCGCGAAGACCGTATCGGCCTGCTGGGTGCCAACGGTACCGGCAAGACCACCTTGCTGAAGTTGATGCTCGGTGACCTGGAGCCCACTTCAGGCAAGGTCGAGCGCGGCACCAAGCTGGAAGTGGCCTATTTCGACCAGATGCGCCACCAGCTCGAGCTGGAAAAGACGGTGATCGACAACCTCGCCGAAGGCCGTGACTTCATCGAGATCGATGGGCAGAACCGCCATGTGCTCAGTTACCTGGGCGACTTCCTGTTCAGCCCCCAGCGTGCGCGCACGCCGGTCAAGGCGCTGTCGGGGGGTGAGCGTGCCCGCCTGCTGCTGGCCAAGCTGTTCAGCAAGCCGGCCAACCTGCTGGTGCTCGACGAACCGACCAACGACCTGGACGTGGAAACCCTCGAACTGCTCGAAGAGGTGCTGTCCAACTACAAGGGCACCGTGCTGATCGTCAGCCACGACCGGGCCTTCCTCGACAACGTCGTCACCAGCACCCTGGTGTTCGAAGGCGAGGGCAAGGTGCGCGAGTATGTAGGGGGTTATGAGGACTGGATTCGCCAGGGCGGCTCGCCGAAGCTGCTGGGCGTGACCGAGAGCAAGGGCGGCAAGTCGGCCCTCAACAGCGCGGTGGTGGAGAAGGTCGAGGCCAAGCCTGCGCCTGTTGCTGCGCCGGTGGTGGAAGAGGCATCGAAGAAAAAGCTCAGCTACAAGCTGCAGCGTGAGCTGGAGATGCTGCCGGGGCAGATCGACGCGCTGGAGCAGCGCATGGCTGAAGCCCAGGAAGAAGTGAATGCGGTGGGCTTCTATCAGCGGCCGATTGCGGAGACTTCGGCGGTGCTGGCCAGGATCGAGAAGCTGCAGGGTGAGCTGGATGTACTGGTAGAGCGCTGGGCTGAGCTGGAAGGCTGATAGTTGTTAGCCTGGTCCGGCCCTATCCCCGGCAAGCCAGCTCCCACAGGGACACCATAAGGCTTGAAATCCATGGTGCCTCTGTGGGGGCTGGCTTGCCGGCGATAGGGCCGGACCAGGTCGGCTCAGTCTTTCTTCTGCAAGCGTACCGCCAGCACGTCACATGGCGCACCGTGCAGCACGTCATTGGCCGTGGAACCCAACAGCAACGCCAGGCCGTGGCGGCCATGGCTGCCGACCACGATCAGGTCGCAGTGTTGTTCCTTGGCAAGCTGGTGAATTTCCTGGCGAGGTTGGCCGTAGGTCAGGTGCGAGTCGCCTCGATTAATGTCCGGGTACTTGTTGAACAACCGGTCCATGCGCTCTTTGGCCTGGTCGAACTGCTGTTGTTGCAGTTGCGACAGGTCCATCGGCACATCGCCGCCAAACGCCATGGCCATTGGCTCGACGATATGCACCAGCGATACCTTGGCGTTCGATGGGGCAGCCAAGGCCATGGCGCGCTTGATTACCGGGTCGCATTCTTCGGTCAGGTCGACCGCGACCAACAAATGTTCGTAGGGCATGAGCAGTACTCCTGACAATCGCGATAAAGGAAGTATGGTCGCTTTCGGGCGGGTCTTCCGTGAAAAGTGGCTAACCAGCTCATTTGCAACGCTTTATGGAATCTACTGATATGACGGTATTGCTGGTGGTGTCAATCCTTGCGCTGATTCTCAGCCCGTTTTCCTGGTTGCGCAGTTCGCGCAAGCAGAGCGAGCAGATGAAGCTGCGCCTGGAGGCCCGACGTATGGGGTTGGCCATGCAGCTGGCGCCACAGCAGTGGCCGCACTGGCTGGAGAAGGAGCCGCCAAGTCCTTGTCCGCAGTACCACCGGGCGCGCCGCCGTGGGCACCAGAACAGCTTCAGCTACTGGCAGGTCAGCCCGGGGGTGTGGTGGAACCAGTACCGCGAACCCTGCGAAGACCCGCGTTTCGTGGAGGCGCTGGCGCGCTTGCCGGCGAGCGTTTACAAGGTAGAGGCCGATGCCCGGATGATCGCGTTGTATTGGACTGAACGGGGCGATATGGCTGTATTGCAGGATGTTGCCTACGTCCTCGAAACCCTCGCCTGAGTTCAGCTAAACATGATCCCTTTAGGAGCAACTCTCTTTCTCAAAATTTGAAAAGCCTGCGCGATTCACCTGTAGGAGCGGGCAAGCCCGCGAAGCAGGCGACGCGGTGTCTGGCACCGGCTTTGCCGGTGTTCGCGGGCAAGCCCGCTCCCACAAGTGGAACGGTGAATGACCAGGTCTAATCCCCTCTCAAGACACAATGCCGCTCCTACAACGACAAAGCGGCGGCTTGGCATACCCCTGAAGGGGTGGGGTGCCAAGTCGCCGCTTTGCGTTCTGCTTTCGCAGAAAAGGCCAGGCAGGCCGGGTATTCATTCACGCAAGTGGCAGTGTAGCCATACCCGCTCGGCGCGCAAGCGAAAATGTGCAGCGCCTGTGCAATCGCGGGGGTCGATCGCTGGCATGAATGACCGGTGATCACTGTCATCATGATTTGCTGCGCGCACGGTACAAAATGACCACAAAGTCGCGTTTTCTTCGTGCTCGTGAGCATTTGACAACGCAGATCTTTTCGGAGAATGTGTGCACACCCAAATCAAACGGGCGTATGAATTGAGCGTTTGTATGTCACCACGCCAAGCCATACTTCCGACTAGCGCGCTGACGGGTGTGCCTGGGCGGGGCAGCTAGGCCTGCTTCCGCTGCAGCGATCGGCGTGTACAGTTCAGCTTCCATATCGTGGAGATCAGTTGATGATTTACGAAGGTAAAGCCATCACGGTTAAGGCTCTTGAAAGTGGCATCGTCGAGCTCAAGTTCGACCTCAAGGGTGAGTCCGTCAACAAGTTCAACCGCCTGACCCTGAACGAGCTGCGCGAGGCCGTAGGCGCCATCCAGGCCGACGCCTCGGTCAAGGGCGTCATCGTCAGCAGTGGCAAGGACGTGTTCATCGTCGGCGCCGACATCACCGAGTTCGTCGACAACTTCAAGCTGCCCGAGGCCGAACTGGTCGCCGGCAACCTGGAAGCCAACCGCATCTTCAACGCCTTCGAAGACCTCGAAGTGCCGACCGTCGCGGCCATCAATGGCATCGCCCTGGGTGGCGGCCTGGAAATGTGCCTTGCCGCCGATTACCGTGTCATGTCCAGCAGCGCCAAGATCGGCCTGCCGGAAGTCAAGCTGGGCATCTACCCGGGCTTTGGCGGCACCGTGCGCCTGCCGCGCCTGATCGGTTCGGACAACGCCATCGAGTGGATCGCTGCCGGCAAGGAAAACCGCGCCGAAGACGCCCTCAAAGTCGGCGCCGTCGATGCCGTGGTTGCGCCCGAGCTGCTGCAGGCTGGCGCCATCGACCTGATCAAGCGCGCCATCAGCGGCGAGCTCGACTACAAGGCCAAACGCCAACCCAAGCTGGAAAAACTCAAGCTCAACGCCATCGAACAGATGATGGCGTTCGAAACTGCCAAGGGCTTCGTTGCCGGGCAGGCCGGGCCGAACTACCCGGCCCCGGTCGAAGCCATCAAGAGCATCCAGAAGGCCGCCAACTTCGGCCGCGACAAGGCGCTGGAAGTCGAAGCGGCCGGGTTTGCCAAACTGGCCAAGACCTCGGTTGCCGAGAGCCTGATCGGCCTGTTCCTGAACGACCAGGAGCTCAAGCGCAAGGCCAAGGCGCACGACGAAATCGCCCACGACGTGAAGCAGGCTGCCGTGCTTGGCGCCGGTATCATGGGTGGCGGCATCGCCTACCAGTCCGCGGTCAAGGGCACCCCGATCCTGATGAAGGACATCCGCGAGGAAGCCATCCAGCTGGGCTTGAACGAGGCCTCCAAGCTGCTTGGCAACCGCGTCGAAAAGGGCCGCCTGACCCCGGCCAAGATGGCCGAGGCGCTCAATGCCATTCGCCCGACCCTGTCCTATGGCGACTTTGCCAATGTCGACATCGTGGTCGAGGCCGTGGTCGAGAACCCGAAAGTCAAACAGGCGGTGCTGGCGGAAGTGGAAGGGCAGGTCAAGGACGATGCGATCCTGGCCTCCAACACTTCGACGATCTCCATCAACCTGTTGGCCAAGGCGCTCAAGCGCCCGGAAAACTTCGTCGGCATGCACTTCTTCAACCCGGTGCACATGATGCCGCTGGTAGAAGTGATCCGTGGCGAGAAGTCCAGTGAAGTGGCTGTGGCCACCACCGTGGCCTATGCCAAGAAAATGGGCAAGAACCCGATCGTGGTCAACGACTGCCCGGGCTTCCTGGTCAACCGCGTGCTGTTCCCGTACTTCGGCGGCTTTGCCAAGCTGGTCAGCGCCGGTGTCGACTTCGTGCGCATCGACAAGGTCATGGAAAAGTTCGGCTGGCCAATGGGCCCGGCCTACCTGATGGACGTGGTAGGCATCGACACCGGCCACCACGGCCGTGACGTGATGGCCGAAGGTTTCCCTGACCGCATGAAGGACGAGCGCCGCTCGGCGGTGGATGCCCTGTACGAGGCCAACCGCCTGGGGCAGAAGAATGGCAAGGGTTTCTACGCCTACGAAACCGACAAGCGTGGCAAGCCGAAGAAAGTGTTCGACGCTACCGTGCTCGACGTGCTCAAGCCGATCGTGTTCGAGCAGCGTGAAGTCACCGATGAAGACATCGTCAACTGGATGATGGTGCCGCTGTGCCTGGAGACCGTGCGCTGCCTGGAAGACGGCATCGTCGAGACCGCTGCCGAAGCCGACATGGGGCTGGTCTACGGCATTGGTTTCCCTCCCTTCCGCGGTGGTGCGCTGCGCTACATCGACTCGATCGGTGTCGCCGAATTCGTTGCCCTGGCCGATCGCTATGCCGACCTGGGGCCGCTGTACCACCCGACCGCCAAGCTGCGCGAAATGGCCAAGAATGGCCAGCGCTTCTTCAACTGAGCGGTCAACGAGCTAGAGCGAGAGATTTGATATGAGCCTGAATCCAAGAGACGTGGTGATTGTCGACTTCGGTCGCACGCCGATGGGCCGCTCCAAGGGTGGCATGCACCGCAACACCCGCGCCGAAGACATGTCGGCGCACCTGATCAGCAAGCTGCTGGAGCGCAACGGCAAGGTCGACCCCAAAGAGGTCGAGGACGTGATCTGGGGCTGCGTCAACCAGACGCTGGAGCAGGGCTGGAACATCGCCCGCATGGCTTCGCTGATGACGCAGATCCCGCACACTTCCGCTGCGCAAACCGTCAGCCGCCTGTGCGGCTCGTCGATGAGCGCGCTGCACACCGCCGCCCAGGCCATCATGACCGGCAACGGCGATGTGTTCGTGGTCGGCGGCGTGGAGCACATGGGCCATGTCAGCATGATGCACGGCGTGGACCCTAACCCGCACCTGTCCTTGCATGCCGCCAAGGCTTCCGGGATGATGGGCCTCACTGCAGAAATGCTCGGCAAGATGCATGGCATCACCCGTGAGCAGCAGGACCTGTTTGGCTTGCGTTCGCACCAGTTGGCCCACAAGGCTACGGTCGAAGGCAAGTTCAAGGATGAAATCATCCCGATGCAGGGCTACGACGAGAACGGCTTCCTGAAGGTATTCGATTTCGACGAAACCATTCGCCCGGAAACCACCCTCGAAGGCCTGGCGTCGCTCAAGCCGGCATTCAACCCCAAAGGGGGCACGGTTACGGCCGGTACTTCGTCGCAGATCACCGACGGCGCGTCGTGCATGATCGTCATGTCTGGCCAGCGCGCCATGGACCTGGGTATACAGCCGTTGGCGGTAATCCGCTCGATGGCGGTGGCAGGTGTGGACCCGGCGATCATGGGCTACGGCCCGGTGCCATCGACCCAGAAAGCCCTCAAGCGTGCCGGGCTGACCATGGCAGACATCGACTTCATCGAGCTCAACGAAGCCTTCGCTGCACAGGCCTTGCCAGTGCTGAAAGATTTGAAAGTGCTCGACAAGATGGATGAGAAGGTTAACCTGCACGGCGGCGCCATCGCTTTGGGGCACCCGTTCGGTTGCTCTGGGGCACGTATTTCCGGCACCCTGCTCAATGTCATGAAGCAAAATGGCGGTACCCTCGGGGTGGCGACCATGTGCGTCGGCCTCGGCCAAGGTATCACCACTGTCTTCGAACGCGTCTGATCGCGCCGCTGGACAGCAACCGGGGCCTTGTGCCCCGGTTTTGTTTTTTCAGGTTTTATTCAGGAGGGTGTGCAACATGCAGATACAGCCAGGCGTCTACCGGCATTACAAAGGGCCTGAGTACCGTGTCTTCAGCGTTGCGCGGCACTCCGAGAGCGAAGAGTGGATGGTTTTCTACCAGTGCCTGTATGGTGACTACAGCTTCTGGGTAAGGCCACTTTCGATGTTCCAGGAGTCCGTCGAGGTTGACGGCGAGCAGGTGCCACGCTTTGCTTTGGTCAAGGCCGAAGAGGGGCTGCCCGGGTTGCTGGGCAAGTCGCACGCATGATCGTTCGAACTTGACCTCACACTTTTGCCACTATATATAGCGGTGCCGCGTGTCGGCACCTGACGCGTTTTTCATCTTCAGATTCAGGAATACTCCGATCCATGGGCAAATCGCTGGTCATTGTGGAATCCCCGGCCAAGGCCAAGACCATCAACAAGTACCTGGGCAACCAGTACGTGGTGAAGTCGAGTATCGGCCATATCCGAGACCTCCCCACCAGCGGTTCGGCCAGCGCAAGCAAAGAGCCGGCCGCCAAGCGTGGTAAGGCTGCGGGTGAGGCCCCGGCGCTTTCACCCAAGGAAAAGGCCCGTCGCCAGCTGGTGTCGCGCATGGGTGTCGACCCCGACCACGGCTGGAAAGCCAAGTACGAGATCCTGCCTGGCAAGGAAAAGGTGATCGAAGAGCTGCGCCGCCTGGCCAAGGATGCCGACACCATCTATCTCGCAACCGACTTGGACCGCGAAGGGGAAGCCATTGCCTGGCACCTGCGCGAGGCCATCGGTGGTGACGACGCCCGCTACAAGCGCGTGGTGTTCAACGAAATTACCAAGAAGGCGATTCAGGAAGCCTTCTCGCAACCGGGCGAGCTGGACATCGACCGGGTCAACGCGCAGCAGGCTCGGCGTTTCCTTGACCGTGTGGTGGGCTACATGGTGTCGCCGCTGTTGTGGGCCAAGATTGCCCGTGGCTTGTCTGCCGGTCGCGTGCAGTCGGTAGCGGTCAAGCTGGTGGTAGAGCGCGAGCGTGAAATTCGCGCGTTCATCCCGGAAGAATACTGGGAAATCCACGCCGACCTCGGCACCGCGAAAAACGCCAAGGTGCGTTTCGAAGTGGCGCGCGAAAATGGCGAGGCGTTCAAGCCGCTGAACGAAGCCCAGGCCATGGCCGCGCTGGAGAAGCTCAAGGCTTCCAGCTACAGCGTGGTCAAGCGCGAAGACCGCCCGACCAGCAGCAAGCCGTCGGCGCCGTTCATTACCTCCACCCTGCAGCAGGCCGCCAGCAACCGCCTGGGCTTTGGTGTGAAGAAGACCATGATGATGGCCCAGCGCTTGTACGAAGCTGGCTACATCACGTACATGCGTACCGACTCGACCAACCTGTCGGCCGATGCTCTGGACATGGCCCGCAGCTACATCGAGCGTGAGTTCGGCAAGCAGTACCTGCCGGATGCACCGCTGGTCTACGGCAGCAAAGAAGGCGCCCAGGAAGCGCACGAAGCGATTCGCCCGTCGGACGTGAATACACACCCGACCAAGCTCAGTGGCATGGAGCGCGACGCCGAGCGCCTGTACGAGCTGATCTGGCGCCAGTTCCTGGCTTGCCAGATGCCGCCGGCGCAGTACCTGTCTACCAGTGTCACCGTGGCTGCCGGCGATTTCGAGCTGCGCGCCAAGGGCCGTATCCTGAAGTTCGACGGTTATACCCGTGTGCTGCCACAGCAGAGCAAACCGGGTGAAGACGACGTACTGCCGGAAATGGTCCAGGGCGAAGCGCTGAAGTTGCTGCAGATCGACCCGAGCCAGCACTTCACCAAGCCGCCGGCACGCTTCACCGAAGCCAGCCTGGTAAAGGAAATGGAAAAGCGCGGCATCGGTCGCCCGTCGACCTACGCGGCGATCATTTCCACCATCCAGGATCGTGGTTATGTGACCCTGCACAACCGCCGCTTCTACTCCGAGAAAATGGGCGACATCGTCACCGAGCGCCTGTCGGAAAGCTTCTCCAACCTGATGGACTACGGCTTTACCGCCGACATGGAAGAGAACCTCGACGACGTGGCCCAGGGCGAGCGTGACTGGAAGAACGTGCTCGACGAGTTCTATGGCGACTTCAGCAAGAAGCTGCAGACGGCCGAGTCGAGCGAAGACGGCATGCGCGCCAACCAGCCGACCATGACCAACATTCCGTGCAAGGAATGTGGCCGGCCAATGATGATTCGTACCGCTTCCACTGGGGTATTCCTTGGCTGCTCTGGCTACAGCCTGCCGCCGAAAGAACGCTGCAAGGCGACCGTCAACCTGGTGCCCGGCGATGAGATCGCTGCGGACGACGAGGGCGAGTCCGAGTCGCGGGTGCTGTTGGGCAAGCACCGTTGCCCGATCTGTGCCACGGCGATGGATGCCTACTTGCTGGATGAGAAGCACAAGCTGCACATCTGCGGTAACAACCCGGACTGCGCTGGCTACGAAATCGAAGAAGGCAACTACCGCATCAAGGGTTACGAAGGGCCAAGCCTGGAATGCGACAAGTGCGGTAGCGAGATGCAACTGAAGACCGGCCGGTTCGGCAAGTTCTTCGGCTGCACCAACCCGGCTTGCAAGAACACCCGCAAACTGCTGAAAAGCGGTGAGGCAGCGCCACCGAAGATGGACAAGGTGGACATGCCTGAGCTCAAGTGCGAGAAGGTGGACGACACCTACGTACTGCGCGATGGCGCCTCGGGGTTGTTCCTGGCGGCCAGCCAGTTCCCCAAGAACCGCGAAACCCGGGCACCACTGGTCATGGAAATCGTGCCGCACAAGCACGAGATCGACCCGAAGTACCACTTCCTGTGCGATGCGCCGCAGAAGGACCCGGACGGCCGCCCTGCGGTGATCCGCTACAGCCGCAAGACCAAGGAGCAGTACGTGCAGTCCGAGGTCGATGGCAAGCCTACCGGCTGGAAGGCGTTCTACGACGGTGGCGCGTGGAAGGTAGAAGACAAGCGCTGAGCCTTCAGTGCTGTAATTGGGGCCGCTTAGCGGCCCCAATCATTTATGATGCAGAAACTTGCCTTGCAGCCTGAAGGGAGGGCACAGAAATGGCCCAGGAAACCTACACCCGCACCAACCAGAAACTGTTCTTTGCCGGCCTCGCCCTCGAGGCCATGGCCAAGGCCGAGCAAAGCCAGGCCATGAATGCCCAGGGCTTGGTACAGGCCGAGCGCGAGTCGGCGCTGTTTCACCTGTACGGCGCGCTACTGGGCATGTGCCATGAAATTGGTGCTTTCTACCGCCTGCCGGTGGTGGCAACTGTGGAGCAGGCACTGGCCGACGACAGCCTGAACGGTATTGCCATCCCCGAGGTGGCCGAGCTGCTGGAGCTGGCGCGCCAGCGTGAAACCTGGCTGGCGCAAATGCTCAGTGGTTATGCCGATTTGTTCCGACCACCTGTCGCCAGGAAAGCGCCAAAAACCGATGTTACTCAGCCGCTGATCCAAGCCGTGAACCTTGACGAGCCCGAGCAGCCAGCATTGTCCCGCGCCGAGCTGGAAAGCTGGCGCAATAACCTCAAAGGCCTGGTCAGGCGTTTTCGCGACGCGTTGAGTGAGTGCTGATCGCGGCAACGGCTGATACAATACTGGCCTTTCGCGGAGAACTGCCATTTATGTCTACGTCTTTTCTGGAAATTGTCGAGTTGCCTGATGGCCGCATCGAACTGCGTCGCGCCGAGGATGAAGGCTCACTGGTAACCTTGGATTTCTCGGAAGACGCCAAGGTATTTCTGCAGGGTCAGCATGTTGAAGTGGCCAAGGCCATGCTCAGCGTGGGTGTGCAGATGGCCGGTCGCCTGATGGAAGGTGAGGCTGAGCGTGATGAAGGGCCGCGGGTGCTGCACTGAACCCTGAGGGTGCAGCAGGTGGCTGGCGTTTTGAAGTAACAGGCAAAGCCTGAACATCAGCCGAGGCGGATGTTCAGGCTTTGTGCATTTCCGGTAGTGGCTGCCCGTAGCAGTTGCTGGCGGGCAGTGGCATTCACGCTACCCAGCCAGCTGACCACTGTGTGGCTAAGGCCCAGGCGCAGGGCTTCGCAGGCCAGCTGCAATGGGCTCTGATTGCTACGGGGTTGCAGCAGCAGGATCCGTTCACGGTTGAGGCCTGCGTCGCGCAGCCAGGCCTGGGTCAGGCTCGACGGCGGCGCGATCAGGGTCAGCCAGCGGGTCTCGTCTTCTTCGCTCAGCTCACGCAGTACGGGTGCCAGCAGGTTTTGGCAGTGCCCTTGGGCGCCACGCAGCGACAGTTCGCTGAAAAGCTCGGGGTCGCTGTGCTTGCGTGCCAGTTCGCTGGCCTTTAAGCCAGGAAGTACGGGTTGGGCAAGGAATGCTTCGAACAACGGCAACTGGGCTTGCTCGGGTACGTGAATGAACTGCTGCATGACGCCTCCTGGATCAGCGGCGAATGACGCCGACGCTCAAGCCCTCGATCACCAGTTCCTGTTCTTTCAGGTCGACTTCGATGGGGGCGAATTCGGGGTTTTCGGCCAGCAGCCAGACTTTGCTGCCTTCGCGCTTGAAGCGCTTGACGGTCACTTCGTCGCCGATGCGGGCCACCACGATCTGGCCGTTGCGTGCTTCACGGCAGGTGTGTACTGCCAGCAGGTCGCCGTCCAGGATACCGACGTCCTTCATGCTCATGCCGTGCACGCGCAGTAAATAGTCGGCCTGGGGGTGGAAGAAGGCGGGGTTGATGTTGCACGATTGCTCGATGTGCTGCTCGGCCAGGATCGGTGCACCGGCAGCCACACGGCCGATGATGGGCAGGCCGCTTTCTTCGGCCTTGGCTTCGAAGCCCGGGATGCGGATGCCGCGGGATGCACCTGGGGTCATTTCGATGGCACCCTTGCGGGCGAGGGCCTTGAGGTGTTCTTCGGCAGCGTTGGGCGATTTGAAGCCCAGTTCCTGAGCGATCTCGGCACGTGTGGGCGGGAAACCGTTGTCTTCCAGGCAGCGCTTGATGAACGCGAGAATTTCGGCTTGGCGTGGCGTCAGTTTCAGCATGTTGGGTGCTCTGGCTTTTTGTACAGTGACTGGGATTATATACAGTACTGGATAAGCTTCAAGCCACACGTTGCAAGAAAAGTCGCACGCCCCCTCCCGGAGGCACGACGCGCGCTGTTTTCCAACGGCGACCGCCCGGTCACCGAGCCTTGACAGATGCAGGGCTGAAACGTATGTTTCAAACAACTGTTTGTCTGGCGGAGTAGTCGGAGTAGTCATGGCCCAATCGGAAACCGTTGAACGCATTCTCGATGCTGCCGAGCAGCTGTTCGCGGAAAGGGGGTTCGCTGAAACCTCGCTGCGGCTGATTACCAGCAAGGCCGGGGTCAACCTGGCGGCGGTCAACTATCACTTCGGTTCCAAAAAAGCGCTTATCCAGGCTGTGTTCTCGCGCTTCCTGGGCCCGTTCTGCGCCAGCCTCGAGCGTGAACTGGAACGCCGCCAGGCCAAGCCCGAGCACAAGCCAAGCCTGGAAGAGCTGCTGGAAATGCTGGTGGAGCAGGCATTGGCCGTGCAGCCGCGCAGCAACAACGACCTGTCGATCTTCATGCGGCTGCTGGGCCTTGCCTTCAGCCAGAGCCAAGGGCACTTGCGGCGCTACCTGGAAGACATGTACGGCAAGGTGTTCCGCCGCTACATGCTGTTGGTCAACGAGGCGGCTCCCCGTATTCCGCCGCTGGAGCTGTTCTGGCGCGTGCACTTCATGCTGGGGGCGGCCGCGTTCAGCATGTCCGGCATCAAGGCCCTGCGGGCCATCGCCGAAACCGACTTCGGTATCAATACGTCCATCGAACAGGTCATGCGCCTGATGGTGCCGTTCCTGGCGGCCGGCATGCGGGCGGACAGTGGCGTCACCGACCCGGCCATGGCCACTGCACAACTGCGGCCACGCACCAAGAGCAGCGCCGCCACGGCCAAGGCCTGAAAGCTGGGCGCGGCGGGGCGCTTGGGCTAAGCTAGCGCCGCTTCTGTTCAGTCTTCAATTAAGGAATACCCATGACCGTCAGTCTGCAAGGCTCCCTGATGGTGGACATCGCCGGTAAATGGCTGACCGCCGAAGACCGTCACCTGCTGCGCCAGCCCGAAGTGGCCGGCCTGATCATCTTCGCCCGCAATATCGACAGCCCGCGCCAGGTGCGTGAGCTATGCGCATCCATCCGCGCCATACGCCCCGATCTGATTCTGGCGGTGGACCAGGAGGGCGGCCGTGTGCAACGCCTGCGCCAGGGCTTTGTACGCCTGCCCGCCATGCGCGCGCTGGCCGACAACGACAACGCTGAATACCTGGCCGAGCAGTGTGGCTGGCTGATGGCGACCGAAGTGCTGGCAGTGGGCCTGGACCTGAGCTTCGCTCCGGTGCTTGACCTTGATCACCAGCGCAGTGCCGTGGTGGGCAGCCGCGCCTTCGAGGGCGACCCGCTGCGTGCGACGCAGTTGGCCGGGGCGTTCATCCGCGGCATGAATGCCGCCGGCATGGCGGCCTGCGGCAAGCACTTCCCGGGGCATGGCTGGGCCGAGGCCGATTCGCACGTGGCCATTCCCACCGATGAGCGCAGCCTTGCGCAACTGCGCCAGGCCGACCTTGTACCGTTCAGCCGCCTGAGCGGGCAATTGGCGGCGGTGATGCCGGCGCATGTCATCTACCCGCAGGTGGACGACCAGCCGGCCGGCTTCTCGCGCCGCTGGCTGCAGGACATTCTGCGTGGCGAGCTGGGCTTTGACGGGGTGATCTTCAGTGATGACCTGTCGATGGCCGGTGCCCATGTGGTGGGCGATGCGGCCAGCCGTATCGAGGCGGCATTGTCTGCCGGCTGCGACATGGGCCTGGTTTGCAATGACCGCGCGGCCGCAGAGCTGGCACTGAGCGCAGCGCAGCGCATGCAGGTCAGGCCCTCGCCGCGTATCGCCCGGATGCGCGGGCAGGGCTTTGCACGTACCGACTATCGCCAGCAGCCACGCTGGCTGGCGGCGTTGGGCGCGTTGAAAGAGGCGCAGCTGGTCGACTGACCTGTCGCCGCTGGAGCGGGTTTCTGGTTGCCAGTGAGATCGCCGCCGGCGCGGCGCTCGGCCTCACTGCCAGCCAACCCTCACGGCCGACCCGAGGGCATCAGCGCCCACGCTTGCCTGGCAACGGTGCAAACAGGGCATCGATCTCTTCATCCCCCAGCCGCCACTGCCCAGCCTGGCCGCCATCGAGCAGGCTCGCCGCCAGCGCGGCCTTCTCCTGCTGCAGTGCCTGTATTTTCTCTTCCACCGTGCCGCGGGTAATCAGCTTGAACACGAACACCGGTTTGTCCTGGCCTATACGGTAGGCGCGGTCGGTGGCCTGGTTTTCGCTGGCCGGGTTCCACCAGGGGTCGAAGTGGATCACCGTGTCTGCCGCCGTCAGGTTCAGGCCCACGCCGCCGGCCTTCAGGCTGATCAGGAACACCTCGCTGTCACCCTGCTGGAACTGCTGCACCGGCGTACGCCGGTCGCGGGTATCGCCGGTGAGCAGGCTGTAGCGGATCTGGCGCTTTTGCAGTTCCTGCTCGATCAGTGCAAGCATCGACGTGAACTGCGAAAACAGCAGTACCCGGCGGCCTTCGCTGAGCAGCTCATCGAGCATTTGCAGCAGTGCCCCCAGCTTGCCCTTGTCGGCCTGGTTACCCTTGCTCTCCACGCCTTTTACCAGGCGCAGGTCGCAGCACACCTGGCGCAGCTTGAGCAGCGCGTCGAGGATCACGATCTGGCTGCGCGCGGCACCGTTGCGGGCAATTTCATCGCGGACTTTCTTGTCCATGGCCACGCGTACCGCTTCGTAGGTGTCGCGCTGGGCGTCGCTGAGCTCGACCCAGTGCACCATCTCGGTTTTGGCCGGCAGCTCGGTGGCCACCTGCTCCTTGGTGCGGCGCAACAGGAACGGCCGGACGCGGTTGGCCAGGTGGGCCATGCGCTCGCTGTCACCGTGGCGCTCGATCGGCGTGCGGTAGTCCTGGTTGAAGCGCTTCAGTTCACCCAGCCAGCCGGGCATCAGGAAGTGGAAGATCGACCACAGTTCGCCCAGGTTGTTTTCCATCGGCGTGCCGGTCAGGCACAGACGCTGGGTGGCCTGCAGTTCGCAGGCGGCCAGGGCCGCCTTGCTGGTACTGCTTTTGATGTTCTGTGCCTCGTCCAGCACCAGCACGTGCCACGCGTGCGCGCGCAGGTGCTGCAGGTCGCGCGGCAGCAGCGCATAGGTGGTGAGGACCAGGTCGTAGTCGCCCAGCTTGGCAAAATGCTTGCTGCGCCCTGGCCCGTGCAGGGGCAGTACACGCAGGTCGGGGGCGAAGCGTGCGGCTTCGTCCAGCCAGTTGGGTATCAGGCTGGTCGGCATCACGACCAGGGCTGGGCTGACGAGGCGCCCGCTTTCCTTTTCCAGCAGCAGGTGAGCCAAGGCTTGCAGGGTCTTGCCCAAGCCCATGTCGTCGCCCAGAATGCCGCCGGTACCCATTTCGCGCAGGGCCTGCAGCCAGTTCAGGCCTTGCTGCTGGTAGGCGCGCAAGCTGGCCCGCAGCGCGACTGGCGGTGCGACCTGCAGGTCACGCGCGTCACGCAGGCGGCGCCCCAGGTCGCGCACATGCTCGCCACCTTGCCAATGCAGCGGCATGCCTTCGATCTGGTTCAGGCGCGCGGCGTCGGCGCGGTCCAGGCGCAGGGCCGGGCCTACGCTGCCTTCGTGCAGGTACAGCTCGCCCAGGGTGCCCATCACTGCCTTGATACGGCCATAAGGCAGGGCGACGCGCAAGGGCGAGGCATCCAGGCGGCCGCGGTTCAGGTCGATCAGCAGGTGCTCGTCGTCACTGCGCCGGGCCAGTTCGCTGGGGCGTAACAGCTCTGGGCTGCTGCGCAGCAATTGCAGCACGATCGGCAACAGGCTGTGGCGCTGGCCATCGACCACGATGCCCAGTTCCAGGTCGAACCATTCATGGCCCGGCGCTTCGTCGATGGTCGCGTACCAGTCTTCCACCTCTTGCAGTTCGAAGGCGAAATCGCGGTGGGTATCGATGGCCCAGCCGGCTTCGCGCAGGCGTGGCAGGCCTTCGCGGGCAAAGTGCAGCCAGGCTTCGTCGTCGGGCAGTTGATACATTTCCCCGGCACTGTCGGGCAATGCCTTGCTCTGCCGGGTTGCAGGCCTGAAGCCGAAGTCCCGCAGCACCTTGCGCAGGGCTTGTTCAGCCTGGGGCTGGCGGCGGATGCGCTGGCTGGTGTTGCCTGCAAGGCGGGTCAGCGGCTTGTCGTCGCTACCGCTGGCTTGCAGGCCGTCATAGTCGAATGCCAATGCGGCGCGATGTTGCATCTGCCGTTGCATGCGCCCGGTTTTCGGCATGTAGGCGGTGTACTCGAGGCTGCCGAGGGCCAGCAGGGCCTGTGGCTGTATGTCCTCGATCACTTGCTCTCGCACGGGGGCTGGGGTCGGCACCTTGTGGCTCAGGGCATTGAGCTTGTGGCTCAGGGGGACGACAAGGTGTTCCGGCACATCGGGGGCGATGGTCAGTTGCACGGCCACATGCGGGTCAAGGGTGTGTTCGACCTTGCCCACCTCTTGCGCCTGCACATCGAAGTAGTACAGCGGCAGCAGCGGGATGACGCAG
This sequence comes from Pseudomonas sp. PARCl1, assembly GCF_947311875.1. Classification (NCBI taxonomy): domain Bacteria; kingdom Pseudomonadati; phylum Pseudomonadota; class Gammaproteobacteria; order Pseudomonadales; family Pseudomonadaceae; genus Pseudomonas; species Pseudomonas sp. PARCl1. The sequence goes on along the minus strand of NZ_CAMZMX010000011.1, from coordinate 87,516 downwards.
CGCAGCGGTTCCTCACCGCTGTACCACAGCCCGCGGTAGTTGCCATTGTCCTGGCGTACCCAGCGGAACTCGGCTGGGCGCGTCGGGCCTTCGTGCAGCAGGGGCATGTTGACGTCGAACAGCATGCGCCCGGTTTCCAGTGCGCGCTGGAACAGTTCGCCGCCTTCCTGGCCTTTGAGTTGGTAGCCGCGGTCCTGGCCGGCCCCCTGGTTCAATGCCGCAAGCAGGCGCAGGATGCGCGTGTCCTGGTCGGTGACGAAGCGCGGCGGCTCGTAGAGAAAATCGTAAAGCGACTGCACCCGGCTGAAGCGGATGCCGTCCTCGCTGCGTGTGCCTTTGCGCACCAGCAGCGAGCAGCCGGCAGTATCGGTCAGTTGCAGCTGGTAGCAGACCATGCGCCCGCGTTTGTCATCGGCTGCGCCGGCATGGGCCGGCGGCTGCTCCAGGCCACTGAGCCAGTGCTGCAGTTCGGCCGACAGCGTACCCGGCGGGCTTTGCACAGGCTCGGTACTGATGGTGGGGCCGCTGAGGGTGAACAGTACCGCAGCGCAATGCTTGCAGTTTTGCCGTACCGGGCAGTCGCACTCACCCTCGACGTGGCAGCGGCCGCCTGCAATGTGCAGTTCGATGGTTTGTTGGTAGACATTGTCACCGCTGCCTTCGCACCGGGCGGTGATGATCTGGCGGTAGATACCGTCCAGTTCCACCCGGCCTTCGTCGGCATAGCGTTCTGCGCGCTGCAGGGTGGCCTTGCTGAACGACTGGGTCCAGTTCGGGTATTGGTTCACCAACTCGGCGGCATCTGGCTTCATGCGCTTACTGCTCCATCATCTCCGGTTCCATGGCCGGCATTTTCGGCGTGCCCGGTGGCGTGATCTTCAGCAGCACCGCCAGGTGCCCACCGTCGAGGAAGGTCAGCTGCCCACCTTTGACGTTACTGTTGCTTTGCTTGAACTGCTCGCTTTGCAGCACGCTGCCGTTGCCATCCAGCTGGTTGACCCAGAAGTTGGCATCCACCGCGATAAAGCGCCCTTGGGCAATGCTCAGGTTGCCTTCGATAGGGAAATGGCCGAATTGCTCGGCGCCTTCGCCCAGGGCGATACGGCTGGGTTGGTCACCCACCTGCTGCTGCCAGGCCTTGTGCATCAGCACGGTGTAGTCGGCGGTCGCCTCCAGGCGGGTGGCTTCGTCTTCCAGCGCCGGGCGTTGCTCGGCGTCTTTGTGCAGGCGCGCAGCACCGCCGCTCCAGTCTTCCGGTGCGAACGGGCTGGTAAAGGCGGGCACGCTGTTCTGCCGCACCAGAATCATTTCTACCTGATACAGGCCTTCGGCGAAGGCGGCTGGCGCGAACAGCGCCAGCAGCAGGGTCAGGCAACGGATGGCACGCATGAATCTTCCTTAGGCAGGCTGTGGGGTCAGGCGCTCGAACAGCGCCTCCAAGGTGTTGAAGCGTTCGTCCGGGCGCTCCATTGGCACCAGGAAGCGGAACTGGGTCGCGCCTTCGAACTTGTAGCGTTTGGGCTGGCCCTGAATCAATTTGATCAAGGTCAGTGGGTCTACCGGGGTTTCGGCCTCGAACTCGAGCTTGCCGCCATTGGGGCCGGCATCGACTTTCTTGATGCCGAGCTTTTCCGCCTGCAGCTTGAGCGACGTCAGGCGCATGAGATTCTTGGTGGGTTCCGGTAGCAGGCCGAAGCGGTCGATCATTTCGACCTGCAGGTCCTTGAGGCCCTCTTCGTCGGCCGCCGAGGCAATGCGCTTGTACAGGATCAGCCTGGCATGCACATCGGGCAGGTAGTCTTCGGGGATCAGCGCCGGCAGGCGCAGGTTGATCTCCGGGCCGCCGCCCAGTGGCTGTTCCAGGTTGGGCTGGGTGCCCTTGCGAATGGCCTTGACTGCGCGCTCGAGCATTTCCATGTACAGGGTGAAGCCAACGGCCTGGATCTGCCCACTCTGGCCTTCGCCCAGCAGCTCGCCGGCACCGCGGATTTCCAGGTCGTTGGTCGCCAGCACGAACCCGGCGCCAAGGTCCTGGGTGTTGGCGATCGCTTCCAGGCGCTTTTCGGCGTCGGCGCTGACCTTCTGCCGGGTGGGCGTGAGCAGGTAGGCGTAAGCCTGGTGGTGGCTGCGGCCAACCCGGCCGCGCAGCTGGTGCAGCTGGGCCAGGCCGAACTTGTCGGCGCGTTCGATGACGATGGTGTTGGCGCTGGGCACGTCGATACCGGTTTCGATGATGGTCGAAGCCACCAGCACATTGAAGCGCTTGTGGTAGAAATCGCTCATCACCTGTTCCAGTTCACGCTCGCGCATTTGCCCATGGCCGATGCCGATGCGTGCCTCGGGTACCAGTTCGGCGAGGTCGGCTGCGCATTTCTCGATGGTTTTCACATCGTTGTGCAGGTAGTACACCTGGCCGCCGCGCAGCAGTTCGCGCAGCAGCGCCTCTTTGACGGTGCTCTTGTTCTGCTCCATGACGAAGGTGCGCACTGACAGGCGGCGCGCCGGCGGCGTGGCGATGATGGACAGGTCGCGCATGCCCGCCACCGCCATGTTGAGCGTGCGCGGGATGGGGGTGGCGGTGAGGGTGAGGATGTCGACTTCGCTGCGCAGGGCCTTGAGCTGCTCCTTCTGGCGTACGCCAAAACGGTGCTCTTCGTCGATGATTGCCAGGCCCAGGTCCTTGAAGCGTACGTCGTCCTGCAGCAGCTTGTGGGTGCCGATCAGGATGTCGATCTTGCCCTCGGCCAGGTCTGCGGCGGCGGCGGCGACTTCCTTGGCGGACTTGAAACGGCTCATCACTTCCACGGTCACCGGCCAGTCGGCGAAGCGGTCGCGGAAGCTGTTGTAGTGCTGTTGGGCGAGCAGGGTGGTCGGCACCAATACCGCCACCTGGCGGCCGCTGTGCACGGCAATGAACGCCGCGCGCATAGCCACTTCGGTCTTGCCGAAGCCCACATCGCCACAGACCAGGCGGTCCATCGGCTTGGGCGCAAGCATGTCGGCGCGCACGGCTTCGATGGCGGCCTGCTGGTCGGGGGTTTCCTCGAACGGGAAGCCGGCGCTGAACGTGGCGTAGTCGGCGGACGGGTCGGCGAAGGCGTAGCCTTTGCGCGCGGCACGCCGGGCGTAGATGTCGAGCAGTTCGGCGGCCACGTCGCGGACTTGTTCGGCAGCCTTGCGCTTGGCCTTTTGCCAGGCTTCCGAACCCAGCCGGTGCAGCGGTGCCAGGGCGTCGTCGCTGCCGGTGTAGCGGGCGATCAGGTGCAGGTTGGCGACCGGCACATAAAGCTTGGCGTTTTCGGCATATTCCAGGGTCAGGAATTCTGCAGCCTGGCCGTCGATTTCCAGCGTGGCCAGGCCCAGGTAGCGGCCTACGCCGTGGTCAATGTGCACCACCGGTGCGCCTTCGCGCAGTTCGGTAAGGTTCTTGATTACCGCGTCATTGGCGGTTTCGCCACGTTTGTCACGGCGCCGGCGCTGCATGACGCGCTGGCCGAACAACGGGCTTTCGGCGACCAGGGCAATGGCCGGGTCGTCCAGCAGCAGGCCTTCGTCCAGTGGGGCGATGGTGATGGCCAGGCGCTCGGCACCGGTGATGAAATCGTGCCAGCCATCAACGGTGTGCGGGCGCAGCTTCAGCCGTTCGAGCAGCTCCAGCAATACCTCGCGTCGGCCCGCCGATTCAGCGGTGAACAGCACGCGGCCGGGGAACTGGTCGAGGAAGCTGGCCAGCTCGGCCAGTGGCTGGTTGGCCTTGGCCTCGATCGCCAGGTTGGGCAGGGCGCGCGCCGGGAAGCGCTCGCGCCCTGCGCCGGCTTCCAGGTCGTCGCTGCTGACAACCACCCGCGGCCACTGCTTGAGCCGGGCGAAGCAGTCTTCGACCGGCAGGAACAGCTCGGCCGGTGGCAGCAGTGGCCGGCTGAGATCGCCACGGCGGTCTTCATAACGCCCGCGCACGTCGTTCCAGAAGTGTTCGGCGGCCTGTTCCACCCCCGGCAGCGAAAACACCTGGGTGTCCGCCGGCAGGTAGTCGAACAGGGTGGAGGTTTCTTCGAAGAACAAGGGCAGGTAGTACTCGATACCGGCGGGGATGATACCGCTGGCCAGGTCCTGGAAGATCGCGCTGCGGCGGAAGTCGACGTCGAAGCGTTCGCGAAAGCGTGCCTTGAAGCGGGTCACTTCGTCCTTTTGCATGGGGAATTCGCGCGCAGGCAGCAGGCGCACGGAATCCACCTTGTCTATCGAGCGCTGGGTCTCGGGGTCGAAGGTGCGCAGGGTCTCGATCTCGTCATCGAACAGGTCGATGCGGTAGGGCAGCTTGCTGCCCATGGGGAACAGGTCGATCAGTGCACCGCGCACGGCGAACTCGCCATGCTCATAGACCGTGTCGACGCAGCGGTAGCCGGTGGCTTCCAGCCGCGTGCGCATCTGCTCCACGTCGAGGGTCTGGCCCACGTCCAGCACCAGGCTGCTGCCCAGCAGAAAACGCGTGGGTGCCAGGCGGTGCAGGGCGGTGGTCACCGGCACCACGAGGATGCCGTGGCTCAGCTCAGGCAAGCGGTAAAGGCTGGCGATGCGCTGGGAGATGATGTCCTGGTGCGGCGAGAACAGGTCGTAGGGCAGGGTTTCCCAATCGGGAAACGGCAGCACCGGCAGGTCGGGTGCGAAGAAACGCAGCTCCTGTTCCAGGCGGTCGGCGGCCTGGCTGTCGGCCGTCAATAACAGGGTGAAGCGGCCAGCGCTGCTGGCGGCCTCGGCGATGGCAAGGCTGAGGGCGGCACCGGGCAGGTTGCCCCAGGTTTGTTTGCCGGCCGTGGCCGACATTTGCGGTAGGCGCAGAACTGACACGGGAGATTGCACTCCAAGCGTTGCGGCAAAGAGACCGATTGTACCGGTGACGGTGCCGGCTGTCAGGCTCCAAAGGGCATGAATGCTGGCTTGGCTCACTGCGACAGGCGCTCATTGCCGGTTCTGTGTTGGGGCGTCATAATGTAGCCCCTTTTTTCTGTCCCTACATGTGGAAGGTTCCCGTGACTCAGAAGCCCGACCAGTGTCTTGGTGAGTGGATCGATCGTGAAGCGCTGGCTGAAGCGATGATCCCGCTTATCGGTCAGCTCTACCGCAACAACAATGTGGTGAGCTCGATTTATGGCCGCAGCCTGATCAACCGTTCGGTTATCTCGATCCTCAAGGCGCACCGCTTTGCGCGTCATCGCCAAACCGACGAAACCGAACTGTCCGTCCACGAGACATTCCCCCTGCTCAAAGCCATGAGCGAGCTGAAACTGGGCGCCGCTTCGGTCGACCTGGGCAAGCTGGCCAACAAGTTCAAGCAGGAAGGCAATGGCCGCACTGCCGAGCAGTTCGTCCGTGAAGAGCTGGCCGACGTGGTTGGCCAGCAGAACGCTTCGGCACGCAAAGGCACTGACGTGGTGCTGTACGGCTTCGGCCGCATCGGCCGCCTGCTGGCGCGCATCCTGATCGAGAAGACCGGTGGCGGCGACGGCCTGCGCCTGCGCGCCATCGTTGTGCGCAAGGGCGCCGAAAACGACCTGGTCAAGCGTGCCAGCCTGCTGCGCCGTGACTCGGTGCATGGCCCGTTCGATGGCACCATCACCATCGATGAAGCCAACAACACCATCACTGCCAACGGCAACCTGATCCAGGTTATCTACGCCAAGAACCCAAGCGAAGTCGACTATACCCAGTACGGTATCGAAAACGCGCTGATCGTCGACAACACCGGTGTATGGCGTGATGCCGACGGCCTGGGCCAGCACCTGGCCTGCCCGGGCGCTGCCCGCGTGATCCTCACCGCACCTGGCAAGGGCGCGCTGAAGAACATCGTGCATGGCATCAACCACGGCGATATCACGGCCGATGACAAGATCATCTCGGCAGCTTCCTGCACCACCAACGCCATCGTGCCGGTGCTCAAGGCCATCAACGACCAGTACGGCATCGTCAACGGCCACGTCGAAACCGTTCACTCGTTCACCAACGACCAGAACCTGATCGACAACTTCCACAAGGGCAGCCGCCGTGGCCGCGCCGCGCCGCTGAACATGGTCATCACCGAAACCGGTGCCGCCACCGCTGCTGCCAAGGCACTGCCAGTGCTCAAGGGCAAGCTGACCGGCAACGCCATCCGCGTACCTACGCCGAACGTTTCGATGGCCATCCTCAACCTGAACCTGGAAAAGGCCACTACTCGCGACGAAATCAACGAGTACCTGCGCCAGACCGCAATGCACTCGGAGCTGCACAAGCAGATCGACTACGTTGCCTCGCAGGAAGTGGTTTCGACCGACTTCGTTGGCTCGCGCCATGCCGGTGTGGTGGACGCTGAAGCGACCATCGCCAATGACAACCGTGTTGTTCTGTACGTGTGGTACGACAACGAATTCGGTTACAGCTGCCAGGTGGTTCGCGTGATGGAAGACATGGCCGGTGTGAACCCGCCTGCATTCCCACGCTGATTCGCGGGTAAGGCAATGAAGAAACGGGAACCTTCGGGTTCCCGTTTTTTTTGCCTGCTTTTCATGTTGCTGCGGCCTTTGCAGGTGCGTACGCCCGGTAAATCACTTGGGCTCGGATGACGAGCGGCACTATTTCGAGGACAATGGCCGGCGCTATTGGCACCCCCTTTCGATGCCCGTGCCCGGCGCCCGGTGCGCATGACCGTGCCGCCGTTCGGGTGACTCGGCCCGGGGGTGGCTGCGTCTTCCTAGCTACGCCCGCGTTTGCGCAGGCGGTGAAAGGCGAATGAAAGCGCAAGCAGGGATGATTGCCGCCAGGGATCGGTAAAGCATATGTAGTGCGGGCGAAATTGGCCTACGACGCGACCAAGGGTTAATGTGCGCGGCGTTCACGCTTGATTAGACTGCACCCGAATTTTCTCATGGCGCCCCGGCGGCATGATCGCGTCCCGCGAGCGACCGTGGCTTGCGGGCCAGTTCTGAAGGAGTACGCATGGCTGTCTACAACTACGACGTAGTGGTGCTGGGTTCCGGCCCGGCCGGTGAAGGCGCGGCAATGAATGCCGCCAAAGCAGGGCGCAAGGTTGCGATGGTCGATGACCGTCGCCAGGTCGGTGGTAACTGCACCCACCTGGGCACCATCCCGTCCAAGGCACTGCGTCACTCGGTGCGGCAGATCATGCAGTTCAACACCAACCCCATGTTCCGTGCCATTGGCGAGCCGCGTTGGTTTTCGTTCCCGGACGTGCTGAAAAGCGCCGAGAAGGTCATCGCCAAGCAGGTGGCTTCGCGCACGGGCTACTACGCCCGCAACCGGGTTGACGTGTTCGTCGGTACCGGCAGTTTTGCCGACGAGCAGACCGTGGAAGTGGTGTGCTCGAACGGCGTGGTGGAAAAGCTCAATGCCAAGCACATCATCATCGCGACCGGTTCACGCCCCTACCGCCCGGCCGACATCGACTTCCACCACCCGCGCGTCTACGACAGCGATACCATCCTCAGCCTCAGCCACACCCCGCGCAAGCTGATCGTTTACGGCGCCGGCGTTATCGGTTGTGAATACGCTTCGATCTTCAGTGGCCTGGGTGTGCTGGTAGAGCTGGTGGACAACCGCGGCCAGTTGCTGAGCTTCCTCGACTCGGAAATTTCCCAGGCGCTGAGCTACCACTTCAGCAACAACAACATCACCGTGCGCCACAACGAAGATTATGAGCGCGTCGAAGGCCTGGACAACGGTGTGATCCTGCACCTGAAGTCGGGCAAGAAGATCAAGGCCGACGCCTTGCTGTGGTGCAACGGCCGTACCGGCAACACCGACAAGCTGGGCCTGGAGAACATTGGCATCAAGGTCAACAGCCGGGGCCAGATCGAGGTCGACGAGGCGTACCGTACCAGCGTGCCGAACATCTACGGCGCCGGTGACGTGATCGGCTGGCCAAGCCTGGCCAGTGCCGCCCATGACCAGGGCCGCTCGGCCGCTGGCAGCATCGTGGACAACGGCAGCTGGCGTTTCGTCAATGACGTGCCGACCGGCATCTATACCATTCCGGAAATCAGCTCGATCGGCAAGAACGAGCAGGAGCTGACCCAGGCCAAGGTGCCGTACGAAGTGGGCAAGGCGTTCTTCAAGAGCATGGCGCGGGCGCAGATTGCCGGCGAGCCGCAAGGCATGCTGAAGATCCTGTTCCACCGCGAAACCCTGGAAATCCTGGGTGTTCACTGCTTCGGCTACCAGGCCTCGGAGATCGTCCACATCGGCCAGGCGATCATGAACCAGCCTGGTGAGCAGAACAACCTGAAGTACTTCGTCAACACCACGTTCAACTACCCGACCATGGCCGAAGCCTACCGGGTAGCTGCCTACGACGGCCTGAACCGGCTTTTTTGAGCGGCTCCGACCGGTGGCCTGAGCCGGTCGGAGAGACCGATTTCAACCCTGCCCGAGGGTGGTCTTGGCCAAACCGGGAAAGTCTGTAATCAGGCTGTCCACGCCAAAGTCAGCCAGCCGGCGCATCAGTGCCGGCTCGTTGACCGTCCACACCGACACGTGCAAACCCTGGGCCTGTGCTTTGAGCAGGCGTTCGGGGGTGCATAGCGTCCAGTTCAGGGCCAGCAAGTCGCAGCCGTAGTTCTGGGCGACCTTCAACGGGTCGAGCCAGGCGTACTCCGCCACCAGCCCACGTTTCACATCTGGCACCAGCTCCTGGGCTGCACCCAGTACTTCGCGCGAGCTGGAGGTGATGGTGACCTTGTCCAGCAAGTTGTACTGCTGGGCCAGCTCGCGGATGGCCAGAACGGTGGTGGCAGCGCGCGTGCGCGAGGCGCTTTTCACCTCCAGTTGCCAGTGCTCGAACGGGCATTTCTGGAACAGCTCTTCCAGCGTGGGAATCGGGCAGGGCTGCACGTGGCCTGGCCCGCCCTTGCGGGCATCGACCTTGACCAGGTCGGCGGCCGGGTGTTCGACCACCTTGCCGCGCCGGCCGGTGGTGCGCTTGAGGGTGGCGTCGTGGATCACCATCAGCTGGTTGTCGGCTGACAGGTGCAGGTCCAGTTCGCAGCGGGTCACGCCGTGTGCCAGGCACTGCTGGAAGCTGGTCAGGGTATTTTCGGGTGCTTCGCCCTTGGCGCCGCGATGGCCGTAGATCAGGGTCACGTTCGTTCCTTCAGATCAGAGAAAACAGGTTCAGGATGCAGGGCTGTTCTGTTCCAGTTGCTGGCGCCGTTGCTGCTGCTGGCGCTGCAGGATGTAACGGGCCAGCAGTTGCCGTTGGGCGTCGGTCATGTCGATGAACTCGGTGCCGACGTCGTAACCGCCCCCCGTGCGCTGGTCGCAGTGGGTGACTTTACCGCGCAGCAGCAGGCCGTGGGCACGTGGCATCAGCACCATTTTCACCTTGACCCGGGTGCCGGGGGCAAGCGGGTTGCGCTGGGTGAATTCGATACCGCCTTCGGAAATGATCACTGGCTGGGGTTGCCCGACTTCGCCGAGCAGGGTCTGGGCAACCACTGCGCTGAGCAGGTCGAGGCGTTTGTTCTGCGCACGCAGGAAGGCGGCCAGGGTGCGGTCCTTGTCGCTCAGCTGGCGCAGCAGGTGCTGCGCCTCGAAGTCCGACAGGTGCAGCTCGCTGAGCAGGTTGAACAGTGGGGAATCATCTTGCAATACATCTGGGTCAAGGGCTTCGGCCGCGCTGAGGGGGCTTATTTGAAGTGCGATCCGATCGTCGATGCGGTAGTATTCGCGGCGATCTTCTTCGTCTAATGTCGTCATGGCGAACCCAAGGTAGCGGCGGTGGTCCGAGTGTAAAGCCGCCGTAGGCGCCTCGCCACAAGGACGTTCCCTTTCATCCGAACAAGCCCCGACATGTTCAGACCTCTTTTCGCATTTATCGGTACGCGTTATACCCGTGCCAAACGTCGCAATCACTTCGTCTCGTTCATTTCCCTGACCTCGATGATCGGCCTCGCCCTGGGCGTGGTGGTGATGATCGTGGTGCTGTCGGTGATGAACGGTTTCGACCACGAGATGCGTACCCGCGTGCTGGGCATGATCCCGCATGCCACGCTGGAGAGCGGCCAACCCATTGCCGATTGGCAGGCCCTTGCCCAACAAGTAAAGCAGAATCCGCAGGTGGTGGCGGTTGCGCCGTTCACCCAGATGCAAGGCCTGCTGACCCATGATGGCAAGGTGCAGAAAGTGCTGCTCAATGGCATCGACCCGGCCCGCGAGCGCGACGTGTCGATCATCGACAACTTTGTCTTGCAGGGGCGCCTGGACCAGTTGGCGCCGGGTGAGTGGGGGATCATGATCGGTGACAAGGCGGCGGCCAAGCTGGGTGTGGCCATCGGCGACAAGCTCACCTTCGTCGCCCCCGAGGTCAGCGTGACCCCGGCCGGCATGTTCCCGCGCATGAAGCGCTTCACTGTGGTCGGCACCTTCCACGTTGGCGCGGGCGAGATCGACGGCTACCTGGGCTTGACCAACATCAGCGACCTGTCGCGCCTGCACCGCTGGAAGCCCGACCAGGTACAGGGCCTGCGCCTGAAATTCGACGACCTGTTCCAGGCGCCGCGGGTGGCCTGGAGCATCGCCCAGCAGTTGGGTGACCAGGCGTTCTACAGCCGCGACTGGACCCGTACCCACGGCAACCTGTACCAGGCGATCCGCATGGAAAAAGCCATGATCGGCCTGCTGTTGCTGCTGATCGTGGCGGTGGCCGCGTTCAACATCATTTCCACGCTGGTGATGGTGGTCAACGACAAGCGTGGCGACATCGCCATCCTGCGCACCCTCGGCGCGACGCCCGGGCAAATCATGCTCATCTTCATGGTCCAGGGCACGGTGATCGGGGTGATCGGTACCCTGATCGGCGCCGTGGTCGGCATTCTTGCCGCACTGAATGTCAGTGCCGCCATCGCCGGCATCGAGAAACTGATCGGGCACAAGTTCCTCAATGCCGACGTGTATTTCATCGATTACCTGCCGTCGCAGATCCAGGCCCAGGACGTGTACATGGTCTGTGGCGCGGCGCTGGTCCTGAGTTTCTTCGCCACCTTGTACCCGGCCTGGCGTGCGGCCCGCACCCAGCCTGCCGAGGCGCTACGTTATGAGTGAGTCGCGCATGAGTGATAAAGCCGTTCTGAGTTGCCGCAACCTGGGCAAGTCCTACGACGAGGGCCCGGAGTCGGTGCAGGTGCTGTCCGGCCTCAACCTGGAGCTGCACGCCGGTGAGCGCATTGCCATTGTCGGCAGCTCGGGCTCTGGCAAGAGCACCTTGCTGAACCTGTTGGGCGGCCTTGACCGGCCCACCCAGGGCAGCGTCTGGCTAGCGGGCGAAGAGCTGTCGGCGCTGGGTGAGCGTGCCCGCGGCCTGCTGCGCAACCGTGAATTGGGCTTCGTCTACCAGTTTCACCACTTGCTGCCGGAATTCACCGCCATCGAAAACGTTTGCATGCCATTGCTGATCGGCCGCACGCCCATCCCCGAGGCCCGCGAGCGGGCCGAAGCACTGCTCAAGCGCGTGGGCCTGGGCCACCGCCTCAACCACAAGCCGGCCGAGCTGTCGGGTGGCGAGCGCCAGCGTGTGGCCATTGCCCGGGCCCTGGTCAACCGCCCTGGCCTGGTCATGCTCGACGAGCCTACCGGCAACCTCGACCACCATACAGCCCAGGGTATTCAGGAGTTGATGCAGGAGCTGTCCAGTGCTTCGCGCACAGCGTTCCTGGTGGTAACGCACGACCTCAGCCTGGCGCGCCAGATGGACCGTGTATTGAAGCTCGACGACGGCCACCTGGTGGCGATCTGAGCGACTGTACGGGGTAACAGGCGTTGCCCCGTTTTCCTGTTTTCATTGGGTGATTTCGTACATGTTCAGACCCTTGCCCATTTTCATCGGCGCGCGCTACACCCGAGCCAAGCGCCGCAACCACTTCATCTCGTTCATCTCCATGACCTCGATGATCGGCCTGTCGTTGGGCGTGCTGGCGATGATCGTGGTGCTGTCGGTGATGAACGGCTTCCAGCGCGAAATGAGCTCGCGCATCCTGGGCCTGGTGCCGCATGCCGCCATCCTCGGGGTGCAGCCACTGGACGACTGGCACAAGGTTGCCGATGCGGCGCTGCAGAACCCGGAAGTGATGGCCGCCGCACCCATTACCGAAATGGAAGGCATGCTCTCGTACAAGGGCGCGATGCAGCCGATCCAGGTGAGCGGTATCGACCCGGCCGAGGAGAGCAAGGTCTCCATCGTCGGCCAGCACATCGTCCAGGGCCGCTTGCAGGACCTGCAGCCCGGTGAGTTCGGCGTGGTCATCGGTGAGCTCACGGCCCGCCGTTTCCGCCTGAATACCGGCGACAAGCTGACCTTGATCGTGCCGGAAATCAGCAAGGAGCCGGGTGGTATCACCCCGCGCATGCAGCGCCTGACCGTGGTCGGCATTTTCAAGGTCGGCGCCGAACTGGATGGCTCGCAGGCCTATATCCATATGGCCGATGCTGGCCAGATGCAGCGCTGGGCGCCGGGCCAGGTGCAAGGCGTGCGCCTGAAGCTGCACGACCTGTACGCCGCGCCGCAGGTGTCCAAGGCCATCGCCGCCGGGCTGGGCGATGCCTACCGTGCCGATGACTGGTCGCACACCCAGGGCAGCCTGTTCAGTGCGATGAAGATGGAAAAGACCATGATCGGCCTGTTGCTGATGATGATCATTGCAGTGGCGGCGTTCAACATCATCGCCACCCTGGTGATGGTGGTGAACGACAAAGGCCCGGACATCGCCATTTTGCGCACCCTGGGCGCCACGCCAGCGCAGATCATGGGTACGTTCATGGTCCAGGGCAGCCTGATCGGTATTGTCGGCACCCTGATTGGCGGGGTGCTGGGCGTGATTGCCGCGCTGAACGTCAGCCAGATCGTCGGCTGGCTGGAGCGGGTGAGCGGGCAGCATATCTTCACCTCGGATGTGTACTTCGTCAGCAGTTTGCCGTCGCAGCTGGAGGGGAGCGATGTGCTGATGATCTGCACCGCCGGCCTGGTGATGAGCTTCCTGGCAACCATCTACCCGGCTTACCGGGCTTCGCAGGTGCAGCCGGCCATTGGCCTGGCGGTTTGAGCCACAGCTGAAGGCTTGCGCAGCGGGCTGCAAGGCAGCCTGTTTCACCGGCCTTCAGTGAATTCGATCACGAAGCGCGTCCACCCCTGCGCGCACTCCGCGCGAATGCAGCCGCCATGGGCCTGCACGATCGACCGGGTAATCGCCAGCCCCAGGCCGGCATGCTCGCTACTGCCTTCACGGCGTGCCGGGTCTACCCGGTAGAAGCGGTCGAACAGCCGTGGCAGGGCCGCGGGCTCGATGGCCGCGCCGGTATTGGCCACGCTGATGCTGGGCCCCGCTGCCAGGGCCACCCGTATCTGCCCGCCTGCCGGGGTAAAGCGCAGGGCGTTATCCAGCAGGTTGGACAGGGCCCGGCGCAGCATGTGCCGGTCGCCGTGCAGCATGGCCTCACCTTCGCGCAGCATCTGCACGTCGCCGTCTTCGGCCAGCGGTGCGTAGTATTCCAGCAGCGCATCCACTTCCTCATGCAGTGCCAGTGGCGCTTGCCCAGGCACCAGCAGCCCATGGTCGGCCTTGGCGAGGAACAGCATGTCATTGATCATCTGCGCCATCCATTGCAGCTCCTCCAGGTTGCCATGCAGGGCCTCGCGGTATTCTTCCAGGCTGCGCGGGCGGGTGAGGGTGACCTGGGTGTGGGTCAGCAGGTTGGACAGCGGTGTGCGAAGCTCGTGGGCGATGTCGGCGGAGAACGCCGACAGGCGCTGGAACGCATCGTCCAGGCGCTGCAGCATGGCGTTCATGGTGCTGGCCAGCTCGGCCAGTTCTTCGGGCATCTGGGCCACTGGCAGGCGGGTGGTGAGCGAGCGAGCCGACACCCCAGCGGCCACTTGGCCCATTTGCCGCAACGGCCGCAGACCGCTGCGGGCCGCCCAGCAGCGCGGTGGCCAGCGCCGACAGGCCGACGGTCAGCCAGATCAGGCGCTGCATGCCTTGCAGGAAATGCTGGTGGTGCGTGATATCAAGGTACAACACCAGATGTGGCGATGCGTTGCTGCCCGGCGCCAAGGGCGCGGTCAGGCTGCGGTAGTCCGCCCCTTGGGCATGCTGGGTGCCCAGCCCGGTCGGCAGCACTGCCGGCGGCAGGCCGCTGCGGCTGGCGAACCAGGGCGTGCCGTCGGCGCCGCTGATGCGCAAGGCCAGGTCGGCTTGATGGCTCAGCGCTTCGCGCAGGGCGGGCAGGCGCGCCTTCAGCGCTTCGGCGGTAGTGATGCCGTCCAGTTGCGTGCGCAGCAGCGACAGCCGTGAGGCGAGTAGTTGTTGATCCAGTTCGATGAAGTGCTGCTCACTGGCCCGGTTGAACAACAGGCCGGCGCCCAGCGAAACAGCGGCGGTGCACGCGGCGAACAGCAGCGCCAGGCGGCTACCGAGGGATACCCGGCGCATCACGCTGGCCGCTCTTCGAGTACATAGCCCATGCCGCGCACGGTGTGGATCAACTTGTTGGGGTGCGGGTCGTCGATTTTCAGGCGCAGGCGGCGGATTGCCACTTCGATCACATTGGTGTCGCTGTCGAAGTTCATGTCCCACACCTGTGAGGCAATCAGCGACTTGGGCAGCACCTCGCCCTGCCGGCGCAGCAACAGTTCCAGCAGGGAAAATTCCTTGGCGGTCAGGTCGATACGGCTGCCTGCGCGTTCGGCGCGGCGGCGGATCAGGTCCAGGCGCAGGTCGGCCAGGCTCAGGGTGGTGTCCTGGCTCGGGCTGGCGCCACGGCGCAGCAGGCTGCGCACCCGCGCCAGCAGTTCGGAAAAGGCGAACGGTTTGACCAGGTAATCGTCTGCGCCCAGCTCCAAGCCATGTACCCGGTCCTCGACGGCATCGCGCGCGGTCAGGAACAGCACAGGCGTATCCCGACCGGCCTGGCGCACGGCCTGCAGGATCTGCCAACCGTCGCGACCGGGCAGCATCACATCCAGGATCAGCAGGTCGTGGTCGCCGCTCAGGGCCAGGAACTGGCCGGTCTCCCCATCGCTGGCCAGTTCGGTGGCGAAGCCGGCCTCGTTCAGGCCCTGGCGCAAGTACTGGCCGGTACGGGCCTGGTCTTCGACGATCAGCAGTTTCATAGAGGCACCAAGGTTTCAGCTGGCTTGCGGTGGTGGTGGAGACGGCGCGCCCCGTGCGTAGGCCGCTGGGGCGGCTGAAATGATACGTGACGGTGTGTCTGCATGCCCAACCTGACAAAGTTGTAATCTTGCTGTCAGCCAGTTGCCAGTCACCGGTGACTAATGTGGCTGCACCCTGTCGTGTATTCCCGGAGTCATCATGAAACGCCTGTTCCTCGCCGCCACCCTTGCCATGGCCAGCCTGCCGGCCCTAGCCGGCCAGGCCGGCACCTTTGCCTTCGGCGAGCCAGCCTCGGCGGCCAAGGCCACCCGCACTGTAGAGGTGGTACTCAAGGACATCGCCTTCGAGCCCAAGCGCCTGCAGGTAAAAGCTGGCGAAACCGTACGTTTCGTGCTCGTGAATGAAGGCAAGCTGCCACACGAATTCAACCTGGGCGACAAGGCCATGCACGCCGAACACCAGAAGGAAATGCTTGCCATGCAAGGCAAGCTGTTCAATGAGGGCATGAACCACCAGGGCATGGACCATGGTCAGGCGATGGACCCTGGGCAAATGATGGGCCATGAACAGATGAACGATCACGGTGGTGGGCACGCGCACGGCGGCGGCAACACGGTGCTGGTGATGCCTGGCCAGCGCGCCGAACTGACCTGGACCTTCCGCAAGTCGGCGCCTATCGAGTTCGCCTGTAATGTGCCGGGGCACTACCAGGCCGGTATGGTCGGGGCACTGACCATCGAGTGACGGGGCCTGCAAGGCGGGGTGCAAAACCGGTAGACTAGGGGCAATTCCGAACCTCCAGGTCAGTTTACATGCATCCCGCTGCCGAACACTCCCCGCTGGGCAAAGCCAGCGAATACGTCGCTACCTACTCCCCGGAGCAACTGTTCCCGATCCCGCGTACGGCCAAGTGGGCCGAGCTGGGTGTTACCGCTCAGACCTTGCCGTGGCACGGTGTGGATTACTGGAACTGCTTTGAGCTGAGCTGGCTGCTGCCTTCTGGCAAGCCCGTGGTGGCGATTGGTGAGTTCGCCATTCCGGCCGATTCGCCCAACATCATCGAGTCCAAGTCGTTCAAGCTGTACCTCAACTCGCTGAACCAGACAGTCTTCGCCACCCTCGACGAGCTGCAGGCATGCTTGGCGAAGGACCTGTCGGCAGCAGCGGGCAAGCCGGTTGGGGTGAAGGTGCGCACGTTGGCAGAGGTCGAGGCCCAGGGGGTGGTGGCGTTGCCCGGCCTGTGCATCGATGCGTTGGACGTTGCCATCAGCAACTACGCACAGCCGCAGCCAGAGCTGTTGCGCTGCAGCCCTGAGCGGGTGGTCGAAGAAACCGTACACAGCCACCTGCTCAAGTCCAACTGCCCGGTTACCGGGCAGCCGGACTGGGGCAGCGTGGTCGTCGAGTACAAGGGCAGGGCGCTGGACCACGCCAGCTTGCTGACCTACCTGATCAGCTTCCGCCAGCATGCCGACTTCCACGAGCAGTGTGTGGAGCGCATCTACCTGGACTTGAAGCACTTGCTGCAGCCGGAGCACCTGACCGTGTATGCACGGTATGTGCGCCGCGGGGGGCTGGATATCAACCCGTACCGCAGCACCGGTGCTATCAGCCCGGATAACCAGCGGCTGGTTCGCCAGTAAGGGCTGGGAACGCAGAAGGGGTGCAATGCACCCCTTCGTGGTGTCAGATCCCCATGCTGTGCAACGAGTTGGCAATGCTGCGCAGGGTGGCGGTAAGGTCGGGGTGTTCGGCCTCGAAGCGCTCGATCGCCAGGTTCACGCCGTCCACCAGGTTGTTGTCCGGGGTGGCTTCCTCCAGTTTCAGCTGTGCCTCGATCTGGCGCGCTTCTTCGTGCAGTGCGGCCAGCTCTTCTTCCGAAAGCGGTACGTTACGGTCCAGTTGCTCGCGCAAGGTGTTCAGGCGCTCTTGCAATTCGCGGGCAGGCATTGGCTTTTCTCCATCAATGGCTTGGCTAGCCATGGACCTCAGCGAAGCGGCAAAGGTTCTGGCCTGCTTTCAGCGTAATCCACCTGCCGGCGCTTTGCATGATCCGCGTCAACATGGCTGTATCAGGGTTTTTCACCTTTGGCACGGCGCCGGGCGATGTCCTGCAGGCAGGTATCCAGCGCTTCCAGGTGGTCGATCACCGAATGCACGCCCAGGCTGAACAACGCCAGGGTCGCCTTGCCGCGCGCCAGGTCCTGCTCCGCAGGGGGCAGCGCTTGCCATTGGGCGGAACCGGGTTCGCACAGTGGGCTGCAGGCAGCCAGGCCGATCGTCCACAGCCCGGCGTTGAGCCCCGCCTGCAGCAACCGCGGGTCGCCGCTGACCAGTACACAGCCTGCCAGGCGCTGGCTGCCCAGCTGCATCAGTGCCTGCCAGCAGGCATTGGGTGCTGGCAAGCCCGGGTCGATCACCGTAAGCCCCGGTAGCCAGTCAGGCAGCACCTGGGCCATGCGCTGGCTCGGCGGGTCGGCACGCTCATCCAGCCAGATACAGGGGACGTGGCGCTGATGCAGGTTGGCGAGGATGGCCAGCGCGCCGGGGGCCGGTGCGGGTGCGCCGTTGGCACTCTGTACCAGGCAACCGCGCAGGCCGAACAGCACAGCGGTGAGGGCGGGTGTAGCGTGCATGGCGGGGTCCCCAAATACGCCGCAGGCTATTGGCTGATTGTTACCGCCCTGTGACAGCGGGGGGATGGTGCAACAGTTGTTCACAAAATATTGAGCAAAAATGTGTAAAGCTGTCTAACAGCCCGTAAGCCTCTATACTGCCGCCTTAACGCCACGCGACCCGTGCGCTGGCGGTCGAGAAACCCGATGGAGAGACATCTATGCGTAGGATCGGTGCCAGTGTGATCGATCGAGTCACCCAGGCCTGTGTCTGTGCCGGCATGCTGCTGGCGCCCGTGGCCGCCACCCAGGCGGCCACCGAGGAAGATCCCTGGGAGGCGGTCAACCGCCCGATCTTCCGTTTCAACGATACGGTCGACACCTATGCCCTCAAGCCATTGGCCAAGGGCTATGAGGCCGTTACCCCGCAGTTTCTCGAAGACGGTATCCACAACATCTTCCGTAACCTGGGCGATGTGACCAACCTGGCCAACAACATCCTCCAGCTCAAGCCCCACGCAGCCGGCGTGGACACTGCGCGGCTGATCGTCAACACCACCTTTGGCCTGGGTGGGTTTTTCGATGTGGGCACCAAGATGGGCCTGCAGCGCAGCGACGAAGACTTCGGCCAAACCCTGGGCTACTGGGGCGTGCCGAGTGGCCCGTACGTGGTCATCCCGCTGCTGGGCCCGAGCACCGTGCGTGATGGCGTGGCCAGGTACCCGGACACCTATACCAAGCCTTACCGTTACATAGACCACGTGCCGACCCGTAACTCGATCTTCGCCCTGGACGTGATCGACACCCGCGCCAGCCTGTTGTCGGCCGAGAAGCTGATCCAAGGCGACAAGTACATCTTCATTCGTAATGCCTACTTGCAGAACCGCGAGTTCAAGGTCAAGGATGGCGAAGTCGAAGACGACTTCTGATCGTTCATGCTGTGCAGGGGCGCCCGGGCTACGCCGCCCCTGCCGGCTTCGGGCGCCGCTTCAATGCATTGCCAGTATCCTCAAGCCGAACTTCTGCTGCCCGCCTGGCTGGTCGGCGATCCACACCACCTCGGTGCTGGCGTGCAGCCCCTTCAACGCCGGGTGGTCGGAGTCGATCCGCACTTCGAGCTGCTGACCTACCTGAAAATGCTCTGGCGCCTGCACCTGCATGCCGCCGCTGGACAGGTCCAGGCAGCGCGCGGCGATGACCTGGCCTTCGTGCAACAAGCTGACTTCGGCGTCGATGCGCATGCGGATGAAATCGCGTTTCTCGCTGTGGCTGGAGGGCGTGTGGGGCATGCTGCATCCTTCCCATCGGGTTGCGCTGGTCGACTTTCTTATAACTCCCGGCGATTTGCCCTGTAAAGAGCGATGAGGTCGACCCACGCATGCTTGAAACCCCTGGCGGATGGGAGTACCGTCTGCGCCTTACAAGGTTGCTCTCACAGTTGCCGACAGTTGCCGGGCAGGTGTTCTTGTCCTACAACTCAAGTAGAGTATGACCACAAAGAATTCCCGTAGCTGGCCGTCTGCCTTGCCGACACCGCTGCACCAACCTAAATCGGCGCCGTTCGCCCACATGCAGAATACCAGTGCAACGCTGCTGATCATCGATGACGACGACGTGGTCCGTGCGAGCCTCGCCGCGTATCTTGAAGACAGTGGTTTCAGCGTGCTCCAGGCCGGTAATGGCCAGCAGGGGCTTCAGGTCTTCGAAGAGCACCAGCCCGACCTCGTGATCTGCGACCTGCGCATGCCGCAGATGGGCGGGCTCGAACTGATCCGCCAGGTCAGCGAGCGTGCGCCGCAGGTGCCGGTGATCGTGGTGTCCGGTGCCGGCGTCATGAGTGATGCGGTGGAAGCACTGCGCCTGGGGGCTGCCGACTATCTGATCAAGCCGCTGGAAGACCTGGCCGTACTGGAACACTCGGTGCGCCGCGCCCTCGACCGCTCGCGCCTGGTGCTGGAAAACCAGCGCTACCGCGACAAGCTCGAAGCCGCCAACCGCGAGCTGGAGGCCAGCCTGCACCTGCTGCAGGAAGACCAGACCGCCGGCCGCCAGGTACAGATGAACATGCTGCCGGAAAGCCCGTGGGCTGCCGGCGAGTTCGCCTTCGAGCACCAGATCATCCCGTCGCTGTACCTGTCGGGTGATTTCGTCGACTACTTCCGCGTCGATGACCGGCGTATCGCCTTCTACCTTGCCGATGTTTCCGGGCATGGCGCGTCGTCGGCCTTTGTCACCGTGCTGTTGAAATTCATGACCACACGCCTCATGTTCGAACTCAAACGCAACAAGATGCGTGAGTTCAAGCCCTCGGAAGTGCTCAGCCACATCAACCGCGGCCTGATCAACAGCAAGCTGGGCAAGCACGTGACCATGGTAGGTGGCGTGATAGACGAGGATTCGGGACTGCTGACCTACGCCGTTGGCGGCCACTTGCCGCTGCCGGTGCTGTACACCCCAGGCAACGCTCGCTACCTGGAAGGCCGTGGCCTGCCGGTGGGGCTGTTTGACGAGGCCACTTACCAGGACTTGGTCGTGGAGCTGCCGCCACAATTCAGCATCAGCCTCATGTCCGATGGCATTCTGGACCTTTTGCCGGGTGATACGCTCAAAGATAAAGAAGCCGCCTTGCCGGAGATCGTCAAGGCAGCAGGTGGTAGCCTGGATGGGCTGCGTCAACGTTTTGGATTGGCTACGCTTGGGGAGATGCCGGATGATATCGCCCTATTGGTGTTAAGCAGGAACCTTCAATGAGTACCGGTAGAATCCAGTTCGCCGAGCAGAGCGGTACCTTTGTACTGAAATTTGTCGGTGAAGTGCGCCTGACCTTGTGTTCGGCGCTGGATGCAACGATCGAGAAGATTTTCACGGCGCTGAACTTCTCGGCCATTGTCATCGACCTGACCGAAACCGAGAGCATCGACAGCACCACCTTGGGCCTGCTGGCCAAGCTGTCGATCCTGTCGCGCCAGAAGGTAGGCCTGCTGCCGACGGTGGTGACCACCAATCCGGACATCTCCCGGTTGCTGCAATCAATGGGCTTCGATCAGGTGTTCAATATCGTCGATCGGCCAATTCCCTGCCCCGAGTGCCTGACCGACCTGCCGTCGCAGGACCAGAACGAAGACGTGGTGCGTTCCAAGGTGCTGGAGGCGCACAAGATCCTCATGGGCCTGAATGACTCCAACCGCGAAGCGTTCCATGACCTGGTGAATGCGCTGGAGCGCAGCTAGGCACTGTGCCTTGAGGGGCGTGCGCGGTCGTCGCCGCGCCACTTCGCTAGAGCCTGGCCCACGCGCTGGCCACGCTGCCTGGCTACGGGCCCCCGATAAACTCGGTTGCCTGCGCGCCACCCGCATCCAGCTGATACACGCGTACCGGCCGCCCCTGCCGATCAAAAAACACCTGCCCCAGCCCTGCGCCGTTCCACAGCCGTTCCCCGGCCTTGCTGTGGCTGGGCGTGCGTGGCACGACCTCCATTTCCCGGCGTTTGGTGAACCAGTTAAGCGGCGAGCGCGGCGAGTACAGCCAGCGGTTGAGGCGGTCCAGCACGTCCAGCAGGCGCCGGGGGAACTCGTTCTTGATGCCGCTGCTGGTCACTTGCCACAAGTGCGGGCTGCGTTGGCGGTGGCGAATCAGCACTTCGTAGACGAACGAATAGTGCACATCGCCCGACAGCACCACGTAGTGCCCGGGTGTGCGCGAGTGGCGGAATATGTTGAGGATGACCTGCGCCGCCCCGCGGTGGGCCATCCAGTTTTCGGCGTCGACCAGCAAGGGGTAGCCCAGCCAGCTGAAGACCTTCTGCACCGTCTCGATCAGTTTCACGCCGAAAATCGGCGCCGGTGAAACGATGACTGCCGATGGGTGATCGAGCAGCGCCTGCTGCAGTTCACTCAACGCTTCCCAGTCCAGCAGGCCGGATGGCCTGGCTAGGTTGCTTTCGCTACGCCAGCGGCGGGTGCGGGTGTCCAGCACCAGCAAGGGCGGCTCGGTAGGCAGGCTGAACTGCCAGCCCTGAAAGCGCAGCAGCTCACCGATCACTGCATCCTGGTTGTCGCCGGTCAGTGCCTGGCACTGGTCGAGCAGTGGCTTGCAGGTGTCCGGGGCATTGCCCCAGGCCTGGCACAACAGATAGCCGAGCAGGGCATTGCCGATGATCCGCCGTGAAAACGGGTGGCCGTAGGCGGTCTGCTCCCATTGTGCCGACAGGTTCCAGTCGTCGGTGATGTCGTGGTCGTCGAAGATCATCAGGCAGGGCAGGTGGGCCATGGCCCTGGCCACTTGGCCGAGGTTTTCGGCAAACCCGCGGACCAGCGGCAGCTCGTGCTGGTAACGGGCCTGGTGTTGGTCGCTGAGCCCGGCTGGCATGGCCAGGTCGACCAGCTGCCACGGCACGGGGGACCACACCAGCAGGTACATGGCCATGACTTCGGCGAAGGTCACCAGGTGGTTGTCAGCGTTGCTGGAAGAGAAGATCGGTTTGCGCTTGCCACCGAAAAACCGCTCGCGCAGGGTTTCGTTGAGCTTCTGTGCCGGCAGCAGGTCTGCGCGGTGATAGTAACTGGCCGGGTGCTGGTACAGCGCCTGGCTGTCGGTGACCACCGCACCTTCAAGTTGCTCGTCGAACAGGCCCAGGCGCGCGATCAGGCTGTGGATGGCACGCAGCATCGGCCCGGCCACGTCGTCGGCATACACCTGGTCGCCGGTCATCAGCAGCACGGCGGGGCGGTCTTGCGGGGTTGTGCAAGCCTGCAGCAGGCGGTCTGCGCACAGCAGGCCGTCGGCCGCAGGGTGGTGCGGTTTGCGGCAGGAGCCATGCAGCAGGTGGTCGAGGCGCTCGCGCAACACCAGGTTGGGGCGCTGGTTGCCGGGGTAGACCAGGTGAGGTGCCCAATCGGCGATGCCCTTGCCATTGATCAGCAGGTCATAGTCCAGCAACTGGTTGCAGGGCAGCGCATCGTTGAAATGGATGTCCAGCAAGTGAATGAAGGCCTGCTTGCCTACGGCTACCACCTGGCAGTCGACCTGGGCCTCGCTGGCGGTGCAGACGAATTGCGCGTGCAGCGGTTCGGTGGCAACCAGCCAGATAGCCAGGCGCTGGGGTTCCAGGCGCCGCAGGACCGGGCCGGCGAGTACGAGGGGCAACAGTGTAGGGGCGGTCATCAACAGCTCGGGAAGGGTATGGGGCGCAAGGTGCTTGGCACTTTACGCCCGTCTGGCAAGGCCGAAACTACTCAGGCGTTTTCAGCCATCAGTTTTTCCAGCTTTTCCTGGTCCCGGGCAAACTGGCGGATGCCCTCGGCCAGTTTCTCGGTGGCCATGGCATCTTCGTTCATTGCCCAACGGAACTGGCTTTCGTTCAGCACCTGCTTGGCTTCGCCAGCATTGCCTGGCTTGAGCATGCGCGGCAACTCACCCTGGTCGCTGCTCAATTGGTCGAGCAGGTCAGGGCTGATGGTCAGGCGATCGCAGCCCGCCAGTTGTTCGATCTGGCCGATGTTGCGGAAGCTGGCACCCATGACGACGGTGTCGTAGCCATTGGCCTTGTAGTAGTTGTAGATGCGCGTGACCGATTGCACACCCGGGTCTTCGGCGCCCACGTAGTCCTGGCCGGTGCTTTTCTTGTACCAGTCGTAGATCCGGCCCACGAACGGCGAAATCAGGAACACCCCGGCATCCGCACAGGCCTGGGCCTGGGCGAACGAGAACAGCAGGGTAAGGTTGGTCTGGATACCTTCCTTTTCCAGCTTCTCGGCAGCGCGGATGCCTTCCCAGGTCGAGGCCAGCTTGATCAGCACGCGGTCACGGCCGACGCCGGCTTTTTCATACAGGTCGATCAGCGCCCGGGCCTTGGCCAGCAGGGCCGGTTCGTCGAATGACAGGCGGGCATCCACCTCGGTGGAGATACGCCCGGGAATGACCTTGAGGATGCCCGAGCCCACGGCCACGGCAAACTTGTCGCAGGCCAGGTCGACATTGCCCTTGGCATCTGCCTTGACCTGCTTGAGCAGGTCCGCGTAACCGGTGATGGCAGCGGCTTTGAGCAGCAGCGACGGGTTGGTGGTGGCATCGACCGGTTTCAGGCGGGTGATGGCGTCCAGGTCTCCGGTATCGGCGACCACGGTGGTGAACTGCTTGAGTTGTTCCAGCTTGGAGGTCATGGGCGTGCTCTGTCCTGTGCAATGACTCGACATTACCCGAGCCCCGACGGCCGCTCAAGGGCCGGTAGGCGCGGGTCTGCCACGAAGGGTGGTGTGAAGATGATATTCGAGTCCGGCGCCACCCCGAGGTTCCGCACACCACCGCGCGTGCTGGCGTCATCTGCACCCGCTGTCGCTACACAGCGCATCAGCGCCCCTGAAGCAGCTCCACTGCCTGGTCGAACACGGCCAGCGGCTGCGCCGCCTTGTGAATATCCGCCGACAGCAGCTGGCGGAAGCGCCGGGCGCCCTTGAACCCCTGGGCCAGCCCCAGAATGTGCCGGGTAACATGGTGCATCGCGCCACCACTTTCCATGTGCGCCACGATGTACGGCCGTAGCTGCGCCAACGCCTCGCTGCGGCTGATCATGGCAGCTTCGCTGCCGAACAGTTGCTGATCCACCTCCGCCAGCAGGTACGGGTTGTGATAGGCCTCACGCCCCAGCATCACCCCGTCGAAGGTTTGCAGGTGCGCCTGGCACTCGCCGAGGGTTTTGATTCCGCCGTTGAGCACAATCTCCAGGTCCGGGAAGTCGGCCTTCAATTGCGCTGCCACGTCGTAGCGCAGCGGAGGGATCTCGCGGTTTTCCTTCGGCGAAAGCCCTTCCAGGATCGCGATGCGCGCATGCACGGTAAAGCTGCGGCAGCCCGCTTCGCGCACTTGGCCGACGAAGTCGCACAGCTCGGCGTAGCTGTCGCGCCCATTGATGCCGATGCGGTGCTTGACCGTCACCGGGGTGGCTACCGCATCGCG
Source organism: Pseudomonas sp. PARCl1 (assembly GCF_947311875.1). Lineage (NCBI taxonomy): Bacteria > Pseudomonadati > Pseudomonadota > Gammaproteobacteria > Pseudomonadales > Pseudomonadaceae > Pseudomonas > Pseudomonas sp. PARCl1. Next base: position 62,795 of record NZ_CAMZMX010000011.1, on the reverse strand, counting down.
CATGGCCTTCACGCAATCGGCCACCAGCGCCGGGTGGGCCATCAGGCAGGCACCGATCATGTTGTTCTGCACCCGGTCGCTCGGGCAGCCGACATTGAGGTTGACCTCGTCGTAGCCGGCTTGCTCGGCAAGGCGGGCACAGGCCGCCAGGTCGGCAGGCACGCTGCCGCCCAGCTGCAGGGCCAGCGGATGCTCGGAAACGTCATGGCGCAGGAAACGGTCGGCGTCGTTGTGCAGCAGGGCGCCGGTGGTGACCATTTCGGTGTAGAGCAAGGTTTGCTTGGACAGCAGGCGCAGGAAGAAGCGGCAATGGCGGTCTGTCCAGTCCATCATGGGGGCAACGCTGAAGCGGCGTGACGGCTCAGGGCGCGTGGTTTGTGGCTGGGAGCCTGATGTTGCAGTCATTTCGTTCAACGTGTTCTGTACCGGTTTCGGGGTTCGAGGCGTTTTTACCCAGGCGTTTGGTACAAAGTACCAACCGACATACGACATGTACCAATCGTGGAAAAGGGTCGATGGCAGCACCCGCTACCCCGTCCAGTTCCGCACTGATCGCGACAAGGCGACAGTCTACCAAGAGAGCCGGGTGTTCGCCTGCAAACACGTCGCGAGGGCCTGGGCGAAGCGACGGTACGCCGAGTTGAACGAGGCGAGGGTTATCGGGGGGCTGCCCCGGTAACGCGCCTCGACCAGGAAGGCTGAAACGCTGGCGCGATCCACCGATAGCCAAGCCCTGTTGGCCCGCATACAGTAGAGCACCGATGATCGATGCAACTGTTACAGAATCACCAGCACGATCATCAGCCACAACGCGCGCCGCGTGAACCAAGGAAGAAAGCGATGAGCCAACCCCTCAATGATCTGCCCATCTACCGAGTGCTGACTGGCCCCGACAACGCCGCCTTCTGCCGGCGGGTCAGCGAGGCCTTGGAAATGGGGTACCAGTTACATGGCTCACCTGCAGTCACCTTCAATGGCAGCGATGTGATCGTGGCGCAGGCCGTGCTCTGGCCTCGAACCGGTGACTGATCATCGGCCGCCTTGCATGCTTTTTAAGACGCCGAAGGTGCAGTGGCCAGCTTCGCGTGGGTGGTCAGTTCTTCATTGATGAAGGCCGCGATCATCGCCCGGTAAACCTGCTCCACCACCTCGGCTGACGCGCCGGTTTGCTCCGCCATTTCGCGAACCTTCATTATCACCTGCTCGACCCGCGCAGGCGCACGCACGTCATCGGTCGTCTTCTTGAAGGCGGCCGCTTGCGCCACGAGTCGGCCACGTTGGCGAGAAGCGAAACCAGGCTGCGGTCAATTGCATCAATCCCGTGGCGGACTTCTTCCAGTGAGGTGCAACGTACTTCCATTTGCGCGACTTCCTTTTCATGAGACTGCGGTTGATTGGGGGTATCACTTGCGCTTACCCGGGCCGGCCAGCGCTGCCGGCTACGGCAATAGAGCAAGGCCCACCATTTAACTCGCTCCGGCCCATGATTCCCAGGCTTTCTGTGGCGTACCGTTTCTGTCTCTCGCCGGCCGGCACGCAAACGGGTCAAATCACTTTCACCGCCCGGCCTATGAATTTGACCGGCCCCGTTGGCAGGCCGGTAGGCGAGCCGCCGGCTTTCTCCAGTGTCAGCTCGAACAACTGGTCGGCTTCCAGCGGTGGCAGGCTCTGCAAGGGGACCCTGTAGGGTTCGCCGGGTTTGACCAGGCCCAGTGATACTGGCGCCCCCCACTGCGGACCCTTGGTCCAGAACTGCAAGGCCATGCCTTCAGGGAGCGCATCCTTGCCGAGCGGGAGAAGCTCGATGGTGCGGCTGTCGCTGGTCTGCACCACCCAACCCGGGGCCTGGCTGCTCGGTGCCACCAGCACCACCACGAATTGCGTCGCGGGTGGGGGCGTTGTCAGCAAGGTGAACGCCAGCACTACACTGGCCGCCAACCCGGCGGCCGTCAGTGCTTGCCACAGGCCCAGGCGTTGCCACCACTTGGCTCGCCGCTCGCTTGCCGGGGGCTCCAGCTCGTTCAGGCTGCGCTGAATACGGCCCCACAGGCGCAGGCTCGGTGGCTGCGGCGCGGCCAGCGCGGCCAGTTCCAGCAGGCGCGACTCCCAGGCATCCACTGCGGCGCGCAGGGCTGAGTCGGTACGCAGGCGCTCAGCCACTGCCGTGTGTTGCTCCGGCGCCAAGGTGCCCAATACGAACTCGCCGGCGAGGGTGTCCAGCGCTTCGTCAGTCTCCGGCTTCATTCCAGGCACTCCCGCAGTGCTTTCAGGCTGCGCTTGATCCAAGCCTTGACGGTGCCAAGGGGGGCGCCCAGCAGAGTGGCGATTTCGGCGTGGCTGCAGCCGTCCACGTAAGCATGCAGGATGCAGTGCTGCGGGCCGGGCTGCAATTGTTCCAGGCAACGGTAAATCTTTGCCGAGCCTGACCACAGGGCCAGGTCATCCAGCCTGCCCGGCAAGGTGGGCACGGCAGCCATGTCGGCATCGTCCAGCACAGTTTCGCGCCGGGTATCGCGTATCGAATTCAATGCCAGATGGCGTGTGATGCTGTAGATCCAGCCGCGCGCCGAGCCGCGCGCGGGGTCGTAGCTGGCAGCGCCAGTCCAGATGCGAATGAACGCATCGTGGACGATGTCTTCGGCCGTGGCGTTGTCACGCGCGATACGCCGGGCTACGCCCAGCAGGCGTGGCCCTTCGTGATCGTACAGCGCTTGCAGGGCTCGCCGGTCACCCTGTGCGCAGGCCTCCAGGCAGTGGTGGAAGTCGAATGGGGTGACAGGCGAATTCAAGGTGTACGGCTTCCTTGTGTCTGGCGAGGTACCCCGGCCATCCAGCCGGGGGCTTGCCATCGAGCTTAGATCATCCGCTGCTGGATGTTGGCGCCGGCGCGCGTTACCTGGCTGTCCAGAACACATAGTCGGCCTGGTACTGGACGACCTGCCTGGCCCCCTTGTTCTGGGCCGTGCAGTCGCTGGTAGGGGCCACGCCGCCGCGGGTGGCCAGGCGCTGGATGTAGCTGACCCCATGCATGGCGCCTTTACCTTCGGCCGGGTTGGCCTTGACCAGTTGATAAGGAATGGCGCCTTTGTCTGCCGGGGCCAGCGCCAACTGGTTGCCGGTGACTTTCGAGCCATCCTTCGCTTGCCAGGTGGCGGGAGGACCAAAGTAGTCGCCCACTTGTTTGCCGCTACGGTCATTGAGCACGGCCTTGGGTCCAACGAAGGTCCATTCGGTCTGGCCGGCCGCATCGGCTTTGTCGCGGCACTCATAGGTGATCTCGCCGACCCCGACGGTCTCCAGCATAACGCGATGCCCCTCGGGCACCTGGACTGCTGTGGGCACGGCGGTTTGCGCGTGGGCGGTCTGCAGCGCCAGGGCAAGGCTGCAGGCGAGCAGGCAAGCGGAGTATGTATGGCTCATGGTAATGCTCCTGACAGGTCATTTGGCTGGGCGGTCATGGTCCACCCATCAGCAATACCCACCACGGGGTCTATTGGATGCACGGGGACAAAAAAATAGTTGCCTGCAAATGGCCGGCCGGCAGCGGGCAACCAAAGCCCGGGAGTAGGGTGGTGTCGTCTGGCGCGGTTACGTGGGTGGCCCTGCGGGCCAGGCGGGTCGCGGGGCATGTGCGCCAGGAAGATGCCAGGGGCGCGCAGTGGAGGTACAGACCTCTTTACACGCGTGCATCCGTGCGGGCTAAGGGCCAGCATCACTGGCCCTCATCAGTCGGCTGATGGTGCCCCGATCAGTGATGCGCGCTATCCACCGCAATGCTCTCGCCGCTCACCGCGAGGTAGCTGGCGTTGCGGTTGGCGAGGGCGTAGTGGATCAGCCCACCCAGGCCGGCGCCGAAGAACCAGGAGAACTGCGACAAGGTCTCGAAGGCTGGCACCAGCGCCAGCACGATGGCGATCAGTGCCGCCGGCACGAATGCCGCGACGGCACGCAGGTTGACCCCGCCGCTGTAGTGGTAGGCCGCCTGCCTGCTTTCGCTGTAGAGCTGCGGCAGGTTCACCCGGCTGCGGCGTACCAGGTAGTAATCGGTGACGATGATGCCGTACAGCGGGCCGAGCAGGGCGCCCAGGCCACCGAGAAAGTACACGATCACTGAGGGGCTGTTGTAGAGGTGCCAGGGCAGGATCACGACCGCAATGGCGGCACTGAGCAAGCCTGCGCGGCGGAAATTCAGCAGGTTGGGTGCCAGGTTGGTCAGCACGTAGGCCGGGGCGACGAAGTTGGCCATGATGTTCACTGCCACGGTCACGATCAGGAAAGCCAGGCAAGCCAATACCAGGCCGGCGGTGTTGGGGATGGCCGCAACGATTTCGGTCGGGCTCTGCACCAGCTTGCCATCGATGCTGAACTGCGCACCGGCCAGTACCACTGCAATTAGGGCAAAACCAAGCATGTTCACCGGCAGGCCCCAGAAGTTGCCTACGCTGATGGTGCGCCGGTCCGGGCAATTGCGCGTGAAGTCACAGAAGTTGAGAATCATGGTGCCGTACAGCGAGACCCACAGCGCAGCAGCGCCGAGCACTTTCAGCCACATGGCCGAACCGGTCGGGGCATTGCCGCTGGACCAGGCGATCGACAAGCCGCTGCGCCAGTACATCCAGCCGGCCAGGCTGGCGAAGGCGACCAGAATGATCGGCCCGGCCAACGACTCGAAGCGGCGCACCATTTCCATGCCGTAGGCGAAGATCGCCACCTGCACGCACCAGATGCCGAGGAAGGTGACCCAGCCCAGGCTCGACAGCCCGAGGATGCTGTTCTGGTCGTAGGCCTTGAGGTCTGGGGCGATGGCGGTGAGCAGTACACGCAGCACCACCGAAGCCAGGTAGGTCTGGATGCCGAACCAGGCAATGGCGATCACCGCGCGGATCAGTGCCGGAATCTGGGCACCATGGATGCCGAAGCTGATGCGGCACATGACCGGGTAGGGCAGGCCGGTTTTCTGACCCATGTAGCCGGAAAGGTTCATCAAGCCGTAGATCACCAAGGCACCGAGGGCGAAGGCGGCCAGGATCTGCGCCCCGCTCATGCCCAGGGCGAACAGCCCGATGGCGAACGAGTAGTTGGCCATGTTGTGCACGTCGTTGGTCCACAGCGCGAACAGGCTGTAGCGACCCCAGGTGCGCTTGGCGGCACGGGTAGGGGCCAGGTCGGCACTGTACAGGCGCGGGCTCAATGTCACCTGGCCGGGATCCGCCGTGGCGGTGGGGCGTGCATCAAGCTGGCTAACATCGGAACGCGAAATCGACGCCATCGGGACTCCATGATGGTTGTGTACTTTTGTTTTTGGATTTGTATACAAACAAGATTCGTACCAATCGGTCAGGCGCAGGTAATTACAGCGGGTTGCCGGTCTCTAACCGATCATTGCCTAGCGGGCGCGTATTTGAGTTGGGAATTTTGTGCACATTTCAGGTGCGCATTTGTTACCCCGCGCGCCAAGCCGAGGCGCTTGCTGTGAACAACGCAGATACACTCAGGCCATTGGTCAGCAAATGATCGGCAAATGGCCTGAAAGCGAACACAGTAGCCGCATTTGGCTGCAAGCAACGGCTGCACAGGCCCGTTTTCCAACAGGGATCCGTATCGATGTTCACCTCAGTGCGCCGCGCTGTGCGGCTTGCGATGGCCATTGCCGGCCTGTTCATTCTCGGTGCCTGGCACAGCGCTCAGGCGCAGTCGCTGCCCAGTGCTGCCGAGCTGCAGCGGTTGGCACCCGCCGCCAGTCTGGCGACCTTGGCCCTGGCGCTTACCGCCTATCACTGTGCGAGCCAGGGGGGAGGGGACAAATTGCTGACCGTTATCGATTATTCCAGGGCCTCGCGTGACAAGCGCTTGTGGGTGTTCGACCTGCGCGCCAGGCAGCTGTTGTTTGAAGAGTGGGTCACCCATGGCAAGAACAGCGGCGCCGATCTGCCGAACGCGTTTTCCAATGCGCCGAACAGTTACCAGTCCTCCGTCGGCCTTTATGAAACCGGCCAGGCCTACAATGGCAAGCATGGGCGCTCGTTGCGCCTGCAGGGGCTGGAGCCAGGGTTCAATGACAACAGCATGGCGCGGGCGATCGTCATGCACGCCGCAGCGTACGCCGACCCCAGCGTGGTGCCTAGCCTCGGCCGCCTTGGGCGCAGCCAGGGTTGCCCTGCCGTGCGCCCGGCGATTGCCGAGAAATTGATCCACACGCTGCAACGCGGCAGCTACGTGTTCGCCTACTACCCGCAGCAGGCGTGGCTGAAGCATTCGCGTTACTTGAACGCCCAACGTTGCGTGGCAAGCCCATCGATCGCCGGCAAGTGACGAGGCGCGCTTACCTCGTCAGCAGCCTCACACGCTACGCGTCAGGCCGCCGTCGACCTTGATGTTCTGCCCGGTCATGTAGGCAGCACCCTCGCTGGCAAGGAACGCGATGGTGGCGGCAATTTCTTCGGGGGTGCCGTAACGCTTGAGCGGTACGCTGTCGCGGCGTTGCTCTGTGGCCGGCAAGCTGTCTATCCAGCCCGGCAGCACGTTGTTGATGCGCACGTTATCGGCGGCGTAGGTGTCGGCGAAGATCTTGCTGAAGGCCGCCAGCCCCGAGCGGAACACCGCGGAAGTGGGGAACAGGTCGCTCGGCTCGAATGCCCAGGCGGTAGAGATGTTGATGATCACGCCACCCTTTTGCCGCTGCATATAGGGCGTCACCAGGCGTGTCGGGCGAATGACATTGAGCAGGTAAGTGTCCATGCCTTTGTGCCAGTCCTCGTCGCTGATCTCCAGGATGGGCGCACGTGGGCCGTGCCCCGCGCTGTTGACCAGCACATCGATGCGGCCCCATTTGCCGACCACAGCGTCTACCAGGCGCTGCAGGTCTTCAACCGACTGGTTGCTACCGGTAACGCCGATGCCGCCAAGCTCTGCGGCCAGGGCCTCGCCCTTGCCCGATGAAGAAAGGATGCCCACGTTAAAGCCATCCGCGGCCAGGCGCCGGGCTGCGGCGGCACCCATGCCGCTGCCACCAGCCGTGATAATTGCAACTTTGTCTACTGTCATGCTGCCTCCCAGTTTGGCGTTCATTTGATTGCGTAGGTGCTTCCACCATAGCAGCGCCCTCGGGTGGCAAGTGAGACAGTCAAGCTTCTCAGAGCCAGTAGTTAAGCTATTGGCTTGTTGCGCGTGGCAGGGGCCAAGTCGCGCAGACGCAGACCGGCGGCACGCAGATGATCTTGACGTGTGAAATTTTTAATGTATTTTTTCATGAAAAATATCTGCGAAAATTTCACGAGCGCCCAGGCTATTGAAGCCGTGCCAGAGGTTGAAGCCCTTGCAAGCGCGGGCGGCATTCAAGGGCGAGTCTTCACTTGAGTTGGTTCACCCCACAAGGACAAGAACATGAGTGCCCCCTCTGCGGATTTGCTGCTTGAAGTGCGTGCGTTTCGGGCGCAGCACCCGGCCATACGTTATGTCGACCTGATTGCGCTGGACATTCCCGGGCATTTCTACGGCAAGCGCTACCCCATCGACATGCTGGAAAAGGTTGCAGCTGGGGCACCGCTGAAGCTGCCGCAGAACTGCGTGCTGCTGGGTACCCAGGGCGGCCTTTACCCCATAGGTGACTACTGCTTTGCCGACGGCGACCCGGATGCTGTACGGCGGCTGGTGCCAGGTACGCTGAAGCCGGTGCGCTGGGAAAAAGAACCGATCGCCCAGATGCTGATCACCTCCGACGGCACCGCCAGGCCGATCGAGTTCGAGCCACGGGAAGTGCTGGCCCGCGTGCTGCAGCGCCTTGCCAGGCGTGGGATACGCCCGGTGGTGGCGTTCGAGCTGGAGTTTTACCTGTTCGACCGCGCGCTGGACAACGGCTTGCCGTGTTACCCGCGTGACACTGCCAGCGGCGACGCAGACGACCAGCCGAACATGCACATCGAGCGCCTCTCGCGCTTTTCCTCGGTGTTGCATGAAATGGTCGATGGCGCCAATGAGCAAGGCGTGCCGGCGAACGTGATCACTGCCGAGCTGGGCCCAGGCCAGTTCGAAATCAACTTCTTGCACAGCGACGATGCCCTTGCCGCGGCTGACTGGTCGGCACTGTTCTGCCGCAGTACCCGGGGCATTGCCCTGAAGCACGGCTACCGCGCCAGCTTCATGAGCAAGCCCTACCTGGATGCGCCAGGCAGCGGCATGCACGTGCACGTCAGCCTGTACGACAACGACGGCAACAACCTGCTCGCCGCTGCCGAACAGCGCAAGCTGCGCCATGCGGTGGCGGGGTGCCTGGAACTGCTGCCGCACTGTATGCCGATTTTTGCCCCCAACCACAATGCCTACCGCCGTTACGGTGCCATGGTCAACGCCGCGAGCAAGGCCAGCTGGGGCTTCGAAGACCGTGATGCGTGCATTCGCATCCCCGAATCCGACCCGCGCAACCTGCGCATCGAGCACCGCCTGGCAGGCGCAGATGCCAACCCGTACCTGGTGCTGGCGGCCATTCTCACCGGCATGGAGTACGGCCTGGAGCGGGGCGTCGAGCCCATCGCCCCGCTGAACAACGACCGCCAGAGCGGCATCGACTTCCCCAAGGACCCGCTCAGCGGCCTGGCCGCCATGCGTCATCACCCGGTGCTGGAGCAAGGCCTGGGCAGCGAGTTCGTGATGGTCTACTGCGAAAACAAGTACCAGGAGCAACTGGACTTCATGCGCCACATCGATGCCCGCGAGTATCGCTGGTTCCTGTAGCGCCTGCGGTTCGCCCCCATCCCTTGCCAACCTAAACCACGCGCAATACCCATTGCCGGAGGACGCTATGCCACGTGTGCCCGTGATCGGGATCACCGCTTGCACCACCATGAGCGGGCAGCATGCCACCCAGACCATTGCCGAGAAGTATGCACGTGCGGCAGCCAAGGCGGCGTGCGGCCTGCCCATCGTGATACCCAGCCTGGGGGAGCTGCTCGACAGCGCCGACATCCTCGAGGTGGTAGACGGACTGATCTTTACCGGTTCGCCGTCCAATATCGAGCCGTTTCACTACCACGGCGCGGCCAGTGCCGAGGGCACCCAGCATGACCCGCTGCGGGACGCCACCACGTTACCGCTGATGCGCGCGGCGATCGCCGCCGGCGTGCCGGTGCTGGGCATCTGCCGTGGTTTTCAGGAAATGAACGTGGCACTGGGCGGCACCCTGCACCAGAACGTGCATGAGGCTGGCGCATTCATGGACCACCGCGAAGGCGCGGGCGAGCCAATTGCCAAGCAATACGGCCCGCGCCACACCATGCATGTGCAGCCAGGCGGTTTGCTCGAACGCCTGGGCTTGCCGGCAGTGTTCGAGGTCAACTCCATCCACGGCCAGGGCATCGATGTGCTGGCGCCGGGGTTGAGGGTGGAGGCATTGGCGCCCGACGGCCTGGTGGAGGCGATCTCGCTGGACAACGGCCAGGGCTTCAGCCTGGCCGTGCAATGGCACCCCGAGTACCAGGTCATGGACAACCCGCAGTACCTGACCCTGTTCCAGGCGTTTGGCGCGGCATGCCGCCAGCGCTCGCTGCTGCGCCAGAACCGCAAGCAACCCACCGCGCAGCGCGCCTGCGCGACCTGACGGAGTGAAGACAATGAGTGCACAGAATTCGCAGACCCAGGCCTGGCAAGCGCTTAGCCGCGACCACCACCTGGCGCCGTTCAGCGATGTTAAACAGTTGGCCGAGAAAGGCCCGCGCATCATCACCCAGGCCAAGGGCGTATACCTGTGGGATAGCGAGGGCAACAAGATCCTCGATGCCATGGCTGGCCTGTGGTGCGTGGCGGTCGGCTATGGCCGCGATGAGCTGGCCGAGGTCGCCAGCCGGCAGATGAAGCAGCTGCCGTACTACAACCTGTTCTTCCAGACCGCGCATCCACCGGCGCTGGAGCTGGCCAAGGCGATCGCCGACCTGGCCCCGGCCGGCATGAACCATGTGTTCTTCACCGGCTCCGGTTCCGAAGGCAATGACACCGTGCTGCGCATGGTGCGCCACTACTGGGCGCTGAAAGGCCAGCCCGACAAGAAGGTGATCATCGGCCGCATCAACGGCTACCACGGCTCTACCGTGGCAGGCGCTGCCCTGGGGGGCATGAGCGGCATGCACCAGCAGGGCGGGGTGATCCCGGATATCGTGCATATCCCGCAGCCGTACTGGTTCGGCGAAGGCGGCGACATGACCGAGGCCGACTTCGGCGTGTGGGCCGCCGAGCAACTGGAGCGCAAGATTCTGGAGGTGGGCGAAAACAACGTCGCAGCCTTCATCGCCGAGCCGATCCAGGGTGCCGGGGGCGTGATCATTGCGCCGGACACTTACTGGCCAAAGGTCAAGCAGATCCTTGCCAAGTACGACATCCTGTTCGTGGCCGATGAAGTGATCTGCGGCTTTGGCCGCACCGGGCAGTGGTTCGGTACTGACTACTATGACCTTGAGCCCGACCTGATGACCATCGCCAAGGGCCTGACTTCGGGCTACATACCGATGGGCGGTGTGATCGTGCGTGACGAGGTGGCGCGGGTCGTCAGCGAAGGTGGCGATTTCAACCACGGCTTTACCTATTCCGGCCACCCGGTGGCCGCGGCGGTGGCGCTGGAGAATCTGCGCATCCTGCGCGACGATCAGATCATCACGCAGGTGCAGGACAAGACTGCGCCTTACCTGCAGCAGCGCCTGCGTGAGCTGGCCGACCACCCGTTGGTCGGTGAGGTGCGTGGCCTGGGCATGCTGGGCGCGATCGAGTTGGTAAAAGACAAGGCCAGCCGCACCCGCTACCCAGGCAAAGGCGTGGGCATGATCTGCCGCCAGCACTGCTTCGACAACGGCCTGATCATGCGCGCGGTGGGCGACACCATGATCATCGCGCCGCCTTTGGTGATCAGCCTTGCCGAGATCGACGAGCTGGTGGCAAAGGCGCGCAAATGCCTCGACCTCACGTATGAGGCTGTTCGCTGAGCGGCAGGTAGCCTCAGCGGGGCTGCAAAGCGGCCCCGGTTTGCCTGGCTGGCGCGCGCAAGGCCTGGAAGCATTTTGCTTTGCAGGTTGAATCCTGTACTTTTCAGGGCATTGTTTTTCCGTCCGAACGTCGCGATTCAACTATGAAAGTGCACGAAGAAATCGAAGGCCTGGCAGTACTGATTCGCGATCTGCGCAAGTTCAAGGGCCTGACCCTTGGCGAGCTGGCCCAGCGTATCGGCCGCTCGGTGGGGTTCCTGTCCCAGGTCGAGCGCGGTGTTTCGCGCCCGACCGTCGCCGACCTGACGGCCATCAGCGAAGAGCTCGGTGTGTCGACTGCCTACTTCTACAAGCTGGCCAAGCCCCGCGAGCTCGGCTGGGTCACCCGCCCGCACGAGCGCCGCACCTTGCACCTGGCCGGTGGCATCACCGACGTGCTGGCATCGCCCAGCATCAGTGGCGCCTTCTCCATGCTCGATAGCCACCTTGAACCTGGGGCGAGCAGCGGCGAGGAGTACCTGGACGACAGTTCAGAGCAGGGGTGTTTCGTGCTCGAAGGCGAATTGACCGTGTGGCTCGACGGCGGTGAGCCCGTTACCCTGCGCGCCAATGACAGTTTCCAGCTGCAGCCACATGCCAGCTTTCGTTATGCCAACCTGACCGGCAAACCAACGCGGGTGTTGTGGGTATTCAGCTGATGGAAAGATGACCTGCAAACACTGGGGTGGCTGCATGGGTTATCCTTGCACCCCGCAATCAACCACAAGCAGTGAATTGAACGATGGGTTTTGAACAACTAGCAGAGCTACGCGACCGCCTGCGGGCGGAGAAACAGCAGGTAAAGGCCGAAAGCGCGAAACAGCCAAAGCGCAAGCCGTCCCCGCAGGCGAAGCCGCGCGAACAGGATCCGGCGGTCGCTGCGATCTGGCCTTTGCAGAAGCATTTTCCCCTGGCCTTCCCGGTCAACCCGGCCCCCAAGGTGCCGCTCAAAGAAGGCATCTTCAAGGATGCCGAGCAACACCTGGAGCTGCTCGGGCTTACCCGTGAACAGCTGAAGCTGGGTATTTCCACCTGGTGCCGCGGCGCCCGGTACTGGGCCAGCATGGTCGAAAATGCACCGCGCCTGGACCTCAGTGGCCAAGCAGCGGGTACCGTGACTGCTGCACAGGCACTGCATGCCAAGCAGCAGGCTGCGCGGCACCGCAGCCAGGAACGCCGTAACCGGGCGAAGGCCAAGGCACAAGCTGCCGCCCCTGCCGCCGAGCCTGCTGGCGAGCAGCCTGAGGCCTGACCCGGCCCCTCGCCAACCTGGCGAACCTACTGATCGCCTCCATGCATCGGTGCCTGGGGCTGCCCTGCTGGCCAGCCCCGGGCACAACGTCAACCGCGACCGTGAGCGTTGATTGACATGTGCCTGCAACTGATCCCTGCCACTACCAGCCACTGCACCTTCGCCCGCGACCTGACTCGCCGCGCCATGCTGCCTTATTACGGCCAATACGGTCTGCTTTGGGTGGAAGACGCCTTCGACCAGGCCTGGGGCTGGCGCGAGCAGTGGTTGGTGGCAGATGGCACCGCGGTGCTGGGTTACTGCAGCCTCAGCCAGGACCGCCAGGCCCTGTTCATCCGCGAGTTGCATTTGCTCCCCGAGCACCGCGGGCGCGGTGTTGGCAGTTTGGTGCTGGAGCAGTTGGCACTGTGGGCCAGGCAGCGGCAGTTGCCGCTGCTCAGGCTGATGGTGTTTCGCAGCAATCCGGCACGCCGCCTTTATCAGCGCCATGGGTTTATCGAGATGGGTGAAGACGATTGCTTCGTGCGTATGCAGCGCGCTATCGAGTGATCGCCAGGCGCTGGCGTGTCCAGCGCGAACGGCGCAGGCATCAAGGATCCATATCGACGATCAGCCGGCACGTTGCCTACCTGCTGGCGCGCTTGACGGGTCATGTTAAACCCCGGTAAACAGTATGGATTCTCACAGTTGAGCGTCGGACGTTTCTGACGGAAGTAATGCGTTAGGCCCACTGTGAAAAATTTTGTTAAGGTGGCGGGATCCAATCGCCCTGCTGATGAGGTGTGTGCTTGATTAGGGTCTTAGTCGTCGATGATCACGATCTGGTACGAACCGGTATTACGCGCATGTTGGCCGACATTGACGGCCTGCAGGTGGTGGGTGAGGGGGACTCGGGCGAGTCGGCGCTCAAGCTGGCCCGTGAGCTGAAGCCAGATGTGGTGCTGATGGACGTGAAAATGCCCGGCATCGGCGGCCTGGAAGCCACTCGCAAACTGTTGCGCAGCCACCCGGACATCAAAGTGGTTGCAGTCACCGTGTGCGAGGAAGACCCGTTCCCCACGCGCTTGCTGCAGGCCGGCGCTGCCGGTTACCTGACCAAGGGCGCAGGGCTCGATGAAATGGTCCAGGCCATCCGCCTGGCATTTGCCGGCCAGCGCTACATCAGCCCGCAGATCGCCCAGCAGCTGGCGCTCAAGCCGTTCCAGCCACAAGGCTCGCCGTTCGACGCCTTGTCCGAGCGGGAAATCCAGATCGCCCTGATGATCGTCGGTTGCCAGAAAGTGCAGATCATCTCCGACAAGTTGTGCCTCTCGCCCAAGACCGTCAATACTTACCGTTATCGGATCTTTGAAAAACTCTCGGTCACCAGCGACGTCGAATTGACCTTGCTGGCCGTTCGCCACGGTATGGTTGACGCAAGCCTGTAAACCTCATGTCCCAAGTTTTTGATGCCAGCGCATTCCTGGCGACCTGCAGTGGTCGCCCCGGCGTTTATCGGATGTTCGACGGCGACGCCCGCCTGCTGTATGTGGGCAAGGCCAAGAACCTGAAAAAGCGCCTGGCCAGCTATTTCCGCAAGACCGGCCTGGCCCCCAAGACCGCCGCGCTGGTTGCGCGCATCGCCCAGGTCGAGACCACCATCACCGCCAATGAAACCGAGGCGTTGCTGCTGGAGCAGAACCTGATCAAGGAATGGCGGCCGCCCTACAACATCCTGCTGCGCGACGATAAGTCCTACCCCTACGTGTTCTTGTCTGACGGGGAGTTTCCCCGCCTGGGTATTCATCGGGGCGCGAAAAAGGCCAAGGGCCGTTACTTCGGCCCATACCCCAGCGCCGGCGCCATACGTGAAAGCCTCGGCCTGTTGCAGAAGGCCTTTTCCGTGCGCCAGTGCGAAGACAGCTATTACGCCAACCGCACCCGGCCCTGCCTGCAGTACCAGATCAAGCGCTGCAAAGGGCCGTGCACCGACTTGGTAAGCGCCCAGGAATATGCCGAGGACGTGCGCCATTCGGTGATGTTTCTGGAAGGGCGCAGCCAGCAGTTGGGCAATGAATTGAATGCCGAAATGGAGAAAGCCGCCATGGCCCTCGATTTCGAAAAGGCCGCCGAACTGCGCGACCAGATCAGCCTGCTGCGCCGCGTGCAGGACCAGCAGTACATCGAAGGTGGCACAGGTGATGTCGATGTCATCGCTGCCTTCGTCAACCCGGGTGGCGCCTGCGTGCACCTGATCAGCGTGCGCGGTGGGCGGGTACTGGGCAGCAAGAACTTCTTCCCGCAGGTGGGCATTGAGGAAGACCTGGCCGAGGTCATGGCCGCTTTTCTTTCCCAGTACTACCTGGGCAATGCAGAGCGCGAATTGCCAGGCGAGTTGATCGTCAACGTTGTGCACGAAGACTTCGCCGCCATTACCGAGGCCCTGCACACGTTGCGTGGGCGCGAGCTGACCATCAGCCACCGGGTAAGGGGCACCCGTGCCCGCTGGCAGCAACTGGCCGTGACCAACGCCGAGCAGGCGCTCAACGCTCGGCTGGCCAACCGTCAGCACATGGCGGCCCGCTTTGAGGCCCTGGCCGAGGTCCTGGGCCTGGACGAAGTGCCGCAGCGCCTGGAGTGCTACGACATCAGTCACTCCAGTGGCGAAGCCACCGTAGCCAGCTGCGTGGTGTTCGGCCCCGAGGGGCCGATCAAGTCCGACTACCGCCGCTTCAATATCGAAGGCATCACCGCTGGCGATGATTACGCCGCCATGCACCAGGCCCTGACCCGCCGCTATGGGCGTATCAAGGACGGCGAGGGCAAACTGCCCGACGTGCTGCTGGTGGACGGTGGCAAAGGCCAGCTGAACATGGCCCGCGATGTGATGCAGGAGCTGGGTTTCAGCGAACTGACCCTGCTGGGTGTCGCCAAGGGCGTCACGCGCAAGGCCGGTTTCGAAACCCTGTACCTGAACGACGTGCACCACGAATTCACCCTCAAGGGCGATTCTGCGGCCTTGCACCTGATCCAGCAGATCCGTGACGAAGCACACCGCTTTGCCATCACCGGCCATCGCGCCCGGCGTGGCAAGGCGCGGCGGGTGTCCAGCCTGGAAGATGTTGCTGGGGTAGGGCCAAAGCGCCGCCGCGACCTGCTGAAACATTTCGGCGGCCTGCAGGAGCTCAACCGCGCCAGTATCGATGAAATTGCCAAAGCGCCCGGCATCAGCAAAAAGCTTGCCGAATCAATTTATGCCAGCCTGCATAGCGAGTAGAATGCCGGCTCAACTTGCGGCCAGTCGTACCGATGAATATTCCAAACTTGCTCACCGTTCTACGCGTCCTGCTCATCCCGTGCTTCATTCTGCTGTTCTACATGCCGTACCAGTGGAGTTACATGGCCGCCAGCAGCGTGTTCGCGGTTGCCGCTGCCACCGACTGGCTGGACGGCTACCTGGCGCGTCGCCTGCAGCAAAGCACGCCGTTCGGTGCCTTCCTCGACCCGGTGGCCGACAAGCTGATGGTGGCGGTGGCCCTGGTGCTGCTGGTACAGACCCATGCCAATTTCTGGCTTACCCTGCCGGCAGCGGTGATCATAGGCCGTGAAATCGTGGTTTCGGCACTGCGCGAGTGGATGGCCGAGCTGGGCGCGCGGGCACACGTGGCCGTGTCCAACCTGGGCAAGTGGAAAACCGCAGCGCAGATGCTGGCGCTGGTGATCCTGCTGGGCAACCCGCCAGCGGTGACCTTCTGGGTGATCCTCGGCTATGCACTGCTGTTGGTGGCGGCGGGGCTCACACTGTGGTCGATGGCGCACTATCTGCTGGCGGCCTGGCCGCACCTGCGCGAAGGTTCGGAGCAGAAGTAAAAGTTTTTTTGAATCAAGGGGTTGACGCGGTTTTTGAAATCGCTAGAATGGCACCCATCACGACGCGGGAATAGCTCAGTTGGTAGAGCACGACCTTGCCAAGGTCGGGGTCGCGAGTTCGAGTCTCGTTTCCCGCTCCAAATATGGATTTACAGGTTTCAATTGAGGTCTGTAAATCATCGAAAATAGACGCTTCGGCGTCTTTTTTCGTTTCTGTCAGCCACGAAATTCCAAGTACATTTTCAATTACAGCGATTTCGTTGAGCTGGGTTAAAGGCCGGCCCATGTTCGCGTTCAGCCAGGCCTGCCTCCCGGGCGGCTGCCAGGTGCAGGCGCTCACCCAGCCACATGACCCACGCGGCTTTTTCGTAATGCTCGGTGATCGACAGCCTGACATGAGGGCGCAGCAGCGTCAGGCTGCTGCGGCCGCTACCGTCGTGCAGCGGCTGGATCCAGCCGTAACGCAGGCCCAGAGCATAGGCCGTCGCCCATGAGCCGGCGGCAGACTGGAATGCGTTTTCGCTCCACATCACGGGCATGTTCGAGTAGTGGCGAGTGTCTGGCCGCAAGTCCAGTGCTGCCTGGACCAATTGCGTGCCCTGTGGCGGAAGGTTGCCTGCGCTGAGCTGATGGTTCTGGCTGCTGTAGGTAAAGCTGTAGAAGGGGAACGCCAGTTCTGCAGCGAGGGTAGGCAGCTGCTCGAGCAGCGCTGGCAGGTCTTGCAGGCGCTGCCAGTCCGCCGCTGTTCGGTTAATCATCGCACCTCCGTTCAAGGCAGCCCCGACGTGATCTGGAGGTGTCGTATCCAGGACGAAACTAACCGTAAAACGAGTATGAGCGTTAAATCCTACTCAATTGGTCAACTGTAGCGCCACCGCCGCGATCAAGCAAAGCGCTAGACTGTTGAACAGGGCACATAACGCTGAGATCGCGTAGAGGCGGTTTTTGCCTCGGAGTGTTTTGATCGGTGCCAGCGGCTTCCTCCTGCAAGCGGGTGAACTGGCTGCCTTTGTGGAAGACACGGCTCACGCGCCAATGATTCTGGGCCAATTGAAACGCTGGCTGTACAACGGTGCGGAGCGTGCGATCGAGCCATTTGTCATCGGGCGCAGGGCACGGCTGTTCATCGCTGCGCCCAAGGCCGCCAAGGTCAACGGCCAGGAGCTCTATGCGGCTACACTACGTACCTGAGCGCCTGCCTTATGCGTCGTTGGTCGCTGACTATGCCCTTCTGCCTGGAACTGGATTACGTCCTGGCCGATACGCGGGATGGCCACCGCTCCCCAATTGCCACCGGCCCAACCCTGGGATATCCGCACCCAGCAAGAGCTGAGTTTGTTGTTTGTTGCTTTCCCGGTCCTAGGGGAAGCTGACCATGACCCGGCCCCATTCATCGCAATAGATCTCCTCACCAGGCGGCCCGGCGACGGTCGCCATGTGCGGGCCGTCCACACGGGGCTTTTCGAGCGGAGGGGGGCACCACTCGGTTTTGGCGGGAACAAGTTGGGCGGTTTGCTCATAGCGCGTGCCTTAATGGACGCCAGGTTCCTGAGCACTGCAGGGTGCCCCGGCTCAGTCCGTGGGCCGCGAAGATCTCCGGCGTGACCGGCGACAGCACCAGGTCGGACGCCAGAATCGCCATCTCCAGCAGTACGTTGCGTGCGCCCTGTGTATCGATAACAACAGGTGGTAGTGTGGCCGGACCAGTGACCGCAGGTTACGCAGCCGCAGGCGGCCATCCGGTGCATGCAAAAGTAGGGTGTTCAACTGGCCTTGCATATCATTCGACACCACCAGGTCCAGGCCCTCGATGGTGGTGCGGCAGATCAGTTGCCTCAGCCGCGTGGCGAAACGCGGTCGATTAGCCAGCGCTCGACCTTTAGGGAATCCCAGCCGACCGCACGGATGCCAAGCTTGATGGGCTTGGGGAACTTGCCCTGGGCGATCAGTGCGTAGATGTGCACGCTTGAAGCCGGCCTTACGCTTCACGTCGGGGCGGCGGAGGATGCGGTGTTCGGTGTCGAGCACCGAGGCTTGGATGGGCTGGGTCAGCTTTGACTCTCCTGGACGTCCGTTGACATCGATGAGGATGTGCCCGCATTCAGCGCCTGCCGCAGCCATCGCGCAGCAAACAATGCGGAACACGCTCTCACCGGATAGATGACCGCGCCGCGCTCACAAGACGTTAAGCAGAGATCCCCTACAACTTAGCCGGTGTCTTCTGGCATCAGTGCGGGGTAGCCGCTATCCGCAAGGCTCGATGGATAAAGCGCGCCAAGGGCGTGCCAGGTTCGTACGTGGCCTAGAGCAGATGTGTCGATACGTGAACCGCCTCACCGGCCAGAGGCCGCAGCACGATGTCTTCGATGTCGTGCGCCTTCAATTGGGCCGTACAGCTCAGTCCCACGGCATATCCACCGGCCACCAAAGAAATCAACATCTCCTGGCTGCTAGCCTGGGCCGCCACGGTGAGTGATGTGCCTCCCCGGCCAGTAGCGATGAAACCTGCTGATGCAGCCCGCTTTGTAGGTCGGGATAGAACAGGGCCAGCGGGCACGCTGCCAGTTCGGTCAAGGGGACGTGCTTGTGGACCAGCAGCGGATGACGAAGTGGGAGGGGGACGACCAGTTCAGTCTGCCACAGCGTTTCGCTGGACAGGCCGTGGGGTTTGCCGGGAGCGCAGGCAAAACCGACATCAAACAGGTTGTGCTGTAGGCCGTTGAGTTGTTCGGCCAGCGGCACGTCGAATAACTGTAGGTTGAGTCGGGCTCTTTCCTCACGGCTGCTGGCCAGCAGCGCCGCCAGACGTTTGGGCAGAATGCCGTCCGACAGTGCGACGCACATTGTTGCGAGTGAACCGGCAGCGGCTGCCAAAGTGGCACTGCGCGCCTGATCGACCAGGCTGAAAATCCGCGGGGCAGATTCAGCAAGCGCCTGGCCTGCTGGAGTCAGATTCGTCCCGGTACCGGCGACGCGTTCGAACAATGCGACCCCCAGATCGTGTTCCAGGTCGCGAATGGTGCGAGAGAGCGGGGATTGTGCGATGTGCAAACGCTCGGGGTGCGAGTGAAATGGCGTTCTTCGGCGACGGCGAGGAAGCACTTTAAGTGGCGCAAGTTCATCGCTCACCTCCAGTAAGGGGGTGCCATAGGAGAAGATGGCAACCGCGTGGAGGAGCTTTGTGGGAGCAGTTGCTAAGAGGGGCATTGAAAGACGGCTTGACTACGAACATGTTGCTCCGGCTGCGATCAGTGCAGGCGGACGGATGCCTGCGGCACAGAGCATGGCATCTCTGTATGAGGCTTCTCGACGTGGCAGGTGGCGAGTTCTGGCCAGGGTTGGCATCCCCATACAGGAATAAAATAAGAATGCGACTATACTTTCACTGCCGGAGAGTCGCATGGACCAATTTTACTACAGGAATCGTGGAGTTCTGCTTCGATGGCCTAGTGAGTCAGTCCATCGAAATTGACTCTCAGCTCTCTTTCCGCTGTCGCGCTTTATATAAACTGAGTTTAATAAGTCTTGGTCATCGGTGATGGGGCGGATCTGTTTCGTTGGCAGTATGTGGGTTTGATTCAGCACAGGTGGTAATCCCCTGTGCTGATGTTGCTGTCATTTGCACGGTCTGAAATCTTATGATGCCACTGAGTGATTTCGGGTGGTTTCACATAAATATATTTTCTGAGTAAAGTGGGCTATTTAATCAGCTTGTCCAAGTCTGTATTGGAGAAGGGTAGTCTCGGTGTGTCGAAATTACGTAGGATTAGCAGGTGAGGATCGAGCTTTAATCTACTTAGATTTTGCAGGGTGGGTTTTCCTCCGGCCACTAAAGCAGGTTCGAAGCCATAAATCTCATCTGGAGCGAGCGGGCCGTATTTCTTGATTGCACGCTCGAATAATGGCTTGCCGTTTGAGTCTGTATTATCATAGTCTTCTGGTTCGCTAGTGCCGAATAGCGATTGGATCGTGAGGTTTTGAGCTGCTAGCTCTTTAGCTTTCAGTCGATTTTTTAATGCGAGTATTTCATTGTGGTTGCAGATGATTGAGGCGCTGTGTCCGGTTTTTTCGCCGCATAAGTAAAGGTTTCCAAATGCGCTTCTAGCAATGACATGAAATTTATCGAGGGATTCTATCGGTGTATCCTTGAGCCAGGCGTTTTTAATGTGCTCGTAATTATCGGGGTTGACGGTCCAAAAAAGTCCATTTGCATATCCTGCCCATCCTTCATCTTTCCAGTATTGGATTAATGCAGGTGGAAGTATGCTCTTCCATTTGTCAAGGCTAGCTTCTGGTACGCAGGTTCGCTGAGTCGCTTCTCCAAAACACTCTATGAATTCAGCGAAATCTAAATCACGCATTAGTTATTTCCTCTTTTTATCTGGAGGGCAAATGGTTAGTTCTACATTCATCATGTCTTTACCATCGCCCCGCTTAATGGCTCTTTCTGCTGCGCGTTCGAGGGTCTCAATTCTCTCCTTATGTCGCCAGCTTCCACCAATAGCGCTGTTTACACGTTTGTCTCCTAATCCGGTAGGGTCGGGTTTGGCCCAGCCTCCCGCGATCATATCAGGCTCGTGGAGCGCTGTTAGTTTTTCCATGATTGCGCCGCTCTCTGCTTTGGCCTCGGCTTTCGCAACTTTAGGGGCTACGCCCTTGTTTCTTTTGCTTTCGTATAGGCTTTTCTCTATTTCTTTACGCCTGTCACGCCGGTAGTCACGCTGCGCTTTTTCTGCCAGAGGATTTCGGCCGGAATCTCCAGTTTTCCGCTTGGTTTCGTCGAACATTCTCCTTGCTCCAGAGAATTCTTTGGCCGACATGTTGTTGATTGCATCCTCTTGCCGCTTGAGCTGGCGAGCATAGTCTTTGAGATAGCCTTTTTTTTCTGTCTCGCTCATTTTTTTGTAGGCGTCAGACTGTCGAGGGTCGAAGCACTCTGGTTTTTTCTTTTGTAGCTTCTTCGGTCGTACCTTTCCGCCTGACGTTTGTCTGCGTGCTGCTGCTTCCTTAGCTCGCTTCTGCGCTGCTTCTGTTGCTGTTCGCTCAACAACTTCCTTGAATGTCTTGACGGATGTCTCTGCCACTGCCTTGGCGCCATGTCTACCTATTTTTCCTGCTGTTCCAAGGTACCCAGCAAAAGGAACTGCCGATAGCAGAGACAGGGCTGCTCCCGCATAGTCTCCACGTGCGAGGCTGATGCCCGCATTAGCGACATCAGCTATTTCGCCAACGACTGGAATCAGACCTACGATATCTAACCCTAGCTGAAGCCCATCCAGTATTTCATCGCCTGTAATGCATTCTGCCGGTGTTTCGCTTTCTATCTCGGGGTTGGAGTACTCCGCAGCATCGCCGATGGCGCTCGTTTCACCGCTCACTCTACCCAATGTGTTGCCATTCGGCGTGGTAGTCGAGCCGCTATTTTTTGATGAAGCATAGAGTTGAGTGTAGGTCGGGATGTCCTTCAAGTCAGCCAATTCCTTGTGGAACGCTTCCTGACGGAGGGCCTCATACTGCTCTTCACTCAGTGTCAGGGATTTGCCCCATTCGTCGGTGTCACTGGCAAACTCGACCAGCACATTTCCGGAGCCATCGGTTTGCACATACATCCTGTCGGGACCGCTTGCTAGCTTCCGTAACTGTACTTCGTGCACCTGGACGACAAGCGTTTCCAGTTGAGTTGGTTGAACATTCATGGCATCAACTCCCATTCATCCAGAACAGGTCCCCATGTCGAATCAGATGACACCCTTCCGCACGCACGGAACTACTGTGCTCCAACGGGTGGCATTTGCCTTCGACGGTACCGCTCTTGACGCCTTTGGCTTGGCCAGCGGCGTCACCGAGGGTCTTGGGAGTGAAACTGCGCTTGTAGACAACCACCGGATGGCCATTAGCGCGCACGCTTTTCGCCACACCGGTGCTGGTATTCAGCTCTGCCGTGACCGGATAGGGCACGGGTGGAACGCTGCTGCCCATCGGTGTTTTGCAAACGTCTGGCGCGATGCTGATGACCGTCCATTTAGTCTGCTGCCGGGCCATTACGGTATCGGCCATATCAGACGTGCTCCCTGCCGCGGTGTGGGGCGCGCCGAATAATGGGAGCGTCGGGATTGGTTTCGAAACGCGCCTCGAGCACGCGGATATCAAGCGAACTGGAGAGGCTGATGCGGTGCGTCATCGACAGAGTCATGGCATCGGTGTCGATGCGCAATGTGTCGGTGAGCATTGGCAGCGGCAGTATTCCGCCGTTGGTCATGCGCATTAGCACGAAGGGGCGGTGGCCTGGAAGCTGGACTTCACAGTGCCCATCCTGGCTCAGGGATGGATTAATCAAGTTGAACAGGGCAACGCGTGCATCTGGTGTAGGAAAAGCAACTTGCTGGTCAACCGGGGCTCCATTCCAGTAGCCGAAATCGAAGTCCTGTGGCAATCCCGGCCAGTGATTGTCTTCCCAACTTTCGTCATAAGTGCCAGCAAGTGCCAAGCGCGGTGCCCAGGCGCGACCAACGCTGCCGAAGCCGGCTGGCCTGCAGCCATAGGAGGCAGCTACCTCAGCCATAGCAGCGGCATTCAGCGGGCCAGCTGGATGCCGCGCGCGCAACAGGCGCTCGATGGGGGCGTCCAAATGTTCGATCTGAGGCGCTGACAGGCTGGCGAGCTTGTCGCCGCTCTGCTCGTAGTGCAGCTTTTCATGGCGATACTCCAGCCAGCCACAGCCCAGCGGATTACTGAAGCACACTTCGTTGAGCAGGAACTCGGGGGCATCGGGGTTATGCCCATATTTGGGATTGGCGAACTGGCTGGCGCCACCAAAAGCATGTTCCCAACGCAGAGGAACGCGTGTGACAGGCTCTGGGTCGGTGAGATGCCAGCCGAAGAAGTTGTGATGAAATTTTCGTGGACCGGTGAAGCGCAGCGTCTTGTCCAGTAACACGATTGGCGTGAGCTGTTCCCTGTTGCGACGCCGAACTTCTAGTACTTCTGCTTGGTGTGCCTGCAGTTCATCGGCGGTCAGGTAAACATTCGGTGCGCGCTTCGGGGGTGGTGGATCAGGGATTACTTGCTTGGGACGGGTCGAAGTAACACGGACACTGGCTTCCCACGAAGTTGCAGGTTGTCCTGCCGGCGCGTGCGCATGGCCGACGACGATGACATCGCAGCGTGGCTTGAATGGCGCCAAGTCGCTCTCTTCGACTACGGAACTGCTGCCGATCTCTGCATAATAGATATCGGCCGTGCAAAGCTGCACTGGTTCGTCATCAATGACGACGGCTCGGAGTTTGCCAAGACAGCCCTCAAGCGGCTCGAGCCGATATCCGACTTTCATGGCGATAACAGGATGTTCTTGACCGTCAGGTGCGAGCGCACTGAAGCACATGACGTCAAACGGCGTCAGGTTGCGAAATTCCATCTTGGGCGGTCCCTTTCAGTTGATATCGACATCCTTGCCGTTGATTTGCACAGGCCCTGTGGCACTGAAGTCAAAGTTGCTGCCGTTGATCAGCACGGTTCCGTCGGACTTCATGACCAACGACGCTTTACCAACCGTGATGCTGAGTTCGTCGCCTGCCGTGATGTTGAAGCGGTTGCCAACGATCACGAACTTGTGGATGCCCACCTGCTCGCTTTGGCTAAGACCAACTGTCGTGTTCATTGCCGCACCGACACTGACCTGGTAGCCCGCGCCAATGGTCAATGCCTTGGCCAATGCGATGGTCTCGGTCTTGTTGGCACCGATGGAGATGGTTTCGTTATGATCCACCCGCTCTCTGCGGTCATTGCCGACGAAGGTGGTTTCGTTGTGTTTGACGACGTTGTTCTGGTCCTTCTCCGCATGGATAAACACTTCCTGTCGACCCAGCTCGTCCTCGAACCGCAGCTCGTTGAAGCCATCACCCTTGTGGGTCTGGCTCTTGATGGTCATGCGGGTTTTGTGGTCGGGCAGTTCGTAGGGCGGCAGCTGGTTACCGCAATAGGTGCGCCCGGTGATCATCGGCTGGTCGGGGTCGCCGTTGACGTACTGGATGACCACGTCCTGCCCGATGCGCGGGATGGCCATCGCTCCCCAACTGCCACCTGCCCACCCTTGGGATACCCGCACCCAGCAGGAGCTGAACTCGTCGTTGTTGCTCTCCCGGTCCCAGGGGAAGCTGACCTTGACCCGGCCCCATTCGTCGCAGTAGATCTCCTCGCCCGGAGGGCCGACCACGGTTGCCATGTGCGGGCCATCGACTCGAGGCTTGTCCAGCGGAGGGGGGCGCCACTCGGTTCTGCCGGGTACCAGTTGGGCGGTTTGCTCATAGCGTGTGCTTTGATTGACGCCGGCTGCTTCTTCCTGGAGGCTGGTGAACTGGCTGCCCTTGTGAGCCACGCTGTTCACGCGCCAATGCACATTTAGGTCGTCGCGAGGGTGGCCTGTGAGTGTGAAGCTCAGGCCAGGCTGCAGCCTGACGTCATCCCCCTGCACCTGCGCGATGCGCACATCATGGCGCAGGGCGGTGATCCGGTTTTCGGTGAACGGCTTGCCCACGGCATCGCGTTTGTAGCGGCCAGGGTAGTCGAAGCGCTCGTAGTCGCTGGACTGGTGTTCCAGGAAAGCGCCTGAAGCACGGTGTTCCTGGCGATACGCCGGGTTGGTGAAGGTGTAGTCGCGCTGTACCTGTCGCGAGGTTCTGACGTGCTCGCTGTAGCGCAAGCGCCATAGGCAAGGCCTGGCCTGATCGCCGCCACTGTCGGACTGATATAGCACGGTGTCGGGGTCGATAACGTCTTCGCCGTCGAAGAAGCCTTCGTCACCGTTGTCGGTCTTGAGCGCCCCATGGCTGATCAGCCCGAGGGATAGCAGCTGATCCGTGATGATCAGCTTATGCAGGTTTTCACTGTGCTCGAAGCGATAGACGAAGCAAGACGCAAGGGCCATGCAATACCTGTAGGAGCATGAGGCCGTGTGATGTTGATGTCGACGATGCTGGCGTCCTCCAGCTTGGTGGTGAAGAAGTGCTCCTGCTTGCCCTCCACGGAAGTGCGATACCAATTGACTTCAACGGTCGGCAGCATTTCGCCGCTGGGCAGTGCTTCATACATCAGCGGTGTCGCCTTGTTCAGCGCGCTGGTGAAGATGAAGGGTTTGTGGACCCGTTGGCCTGCAGGCTGGCCACTCTATGGATCGGTAGGTACGGTCACTTGGTGCTTGATCTCCTGCACTAGGATCTCGTCTTCGTGGCCTTCGACAAACACTTTGCCGACTAAGTCGGAGGTGAGGGCGCCCGCAGTGATATTGCCTTGAGTCTGGCCTTCAGTGTTGATGTAAGCGGGTGTTGGCATGGCAGTTTCTCCTGAGCCCATGTGGATAAAGCCTGCTTTTGAGTGGTGAGGTCATGCTGTTAATCGGACGTCTACAGTGAGTAATGTTGTAATGTGGTTTGGTATTGTGAAGTTATGGTGGTATTTGTACGTCCTGCCAGTGCAGAGTGATGCCTCTGCACTGGCTTGAATGATAAGGTCAGTTGTTGTCAATGTTATTAATCAATTTCCAGGTGTTTCCATCGTATCTGATTAATTTTTTAGATCCTAATGCCCAAAGTGTTCCCTTCTTTGTCTCTATCGAGTCAATCTCAATGATTTTCTCGGGCAGATTAACTTTTAGTATTTTGCCGTGACGCATGTTGTATAACCCGTCGCTTGCGCCAATGTAATATTCATCCTCGAAATTTGCTATAGAATAAAAGTCGCAGTCAAGCGTCTTTCGGCAAATTGCTCGAAAGCCATTTATGGCGTTCCCTTTTAGAATGGTGCCATTTGATCCGGCGACCCAGACCTCGCTCTCCGACTGTATAAATATGCCGTACAGGCATGCCCTGGTTATGGGGGGGAGTATTGACCAATTGATTCCGTTGTAGTGAGCGATGAAACCTTCGCTTCCGACAATGTATATATCAGATTGGTGCAGTCCGTGAATGTCAATCAAGTCTAAGGGAGTAGCGATGGTAGTGAGGGAGCTGGGGCTTTTGTCTCTAATTCCGGCATCAAAGCGCTCCCACTTTTCTTTTTGCCTCTTGTATACCTGCCCGGCATACCCGCATGCGTATAGCGCATCTCCTATATGTCTAATGCGAGTCATATAGCCTCGGCTCTCCTCTGTGTGACTGAGGCCGGCACCTTTGATTTTTTCTATTCTGATTCCTGCGGAGCTATAGAGTTCTACATCACCCTGCTCGCTTAGCGAACAAACATGCCGGGGAGTTGTGGGGTTCGCAGGAACTAAACATGTAGATATCACTGCCCAACCCGGTAGGTCGTGATGGAACCATTGATTGGAGGGTGTCGCACTATCGTCATAAATAAACATTCTTGTGAAAATCATGTCGCTGGCTAGATTGTCTAGCGTGCCAGTCATGTAATATATGGTTTCGCTTACTGCGGTCCCGGCCAGCATCGTGATGCTGGAGTTGTTTGTTTTTTTCATTTAAAGTGGTCCTGTGCCTGAATTGGATTTTGAGCCAACTGATTCTACAGGAATGGTTTTAGTAATATGTCCATATGGGTCGGCTCTGCCTATGAAGTCAAGCTGCAACCCTTTGGATTGGTGATAGTCTCTAAGCTGCGCTAATAGGTTGGCTTCATTGCATTTTGTTACTCTGCTGACTGCTCTGGCGCCAATTTCTTCTAATGTAAGCAGTGGGGCGGTACCCCTCGGTGAGTTGAGTAGACCCACAGCCTGTTCTTCCGGATCGTAAATTCGATGAATTCTACCATGCTCACCTGTCCGATCTTTGCCCTGAACGCATATCACTAACCCATCATTATTGGAAAGCCCACCAGGAATTCGAGTCCTTGAGCCTAATCGAAAAACACGGTCTGGGACGACATGGTGGCCGGTCAGTGGCGGGGGACATGTCGGTCTTCCTTTGATTTTATATGGACGGAGTATGCAGCGCGGGTCGATAACACGCTTGCCTTTCCCTCCATCTCGTAACCTAGCCGTTGATTTGCTGAATTTTCCGCCAGTTTTCCCAATGAGTACTCCACCTTTAATGAGTCCCCCAGCAAACGGAATCATTGCTGCGGCAGATGCCATTGCTTCAGTGTAATTCCCCCTTCCTATGCTGATGGCAGCGTTAGTGCCCCCAGCAATTGTTCCGATCCCAGGGATAATGCTTAACAACTCAAGACCCAGTTGTATATTGTTTAGTGTGTTGTCTTTAGAGTTGAGTTCAGGATCTAATTCTTCGTCGATAGTGGGGTTGTAGTCGCTGTTTTTCTTGTTGGGAAAGTCGACTGAGCCTATGACTCGACCTACAGTGTTTCCATTGGGAGTTGTTCCTATGTGCTCATCTTTCGTTGTTTTCGGCGGTGCGTAGTCGGGCAATCCATATTCTGGGGCGTCTGCGCGAAATTTTTTATATTCTTCATAAGACAGGTGCTCTCTGGTTGTTAGTATTTTTCCGTTCCAGAGTTGAACGACTACGGCATTACCTTCTTGATAGGTGGCGATGCTGTGCGTATCGCTTATGTATTGTTGGAATTTACTGATTTTAATTTCTAAAGGTTCGTCCATGACTACGATCCATTCATCCAAAATAGATCATTGTGGCGGACGACCAATTTCCCCTCGGCGCGCACTGTGCTACTTTTTCCTTGCGGGTAACATTTACCGCCAACGGTATTGCTGGCTATCCCTTTCGCCGCACCTGCCTGATCCCCATCAGTTTTGGGTACGAGGCTCATGTCATATACGACAATTGGTTTGCCGTTGACACGCACGGATTTCGCTACGCCAGTTGCTATCTTCAGCTCAGCAGTGACGGGATAGGGAACAGGCGGGGTCGCGCTACCCATGGGAGTTTTACAAACATCGGGGGCGATGCTGACGACTCTCCAGTTTGCTTGTTTACGAGCAAGTATATTCGTTGCCATCAGCCTCTCTCCCCTTCAGTTTGTTTTGTGGGTCGGGCGCGTTTTATGAGTGGGGCTGTGGGATCGATCTCGAACCTGGCTTCCAGTGCACGGATAGGTTCGGTAGAGGGAAGGCTGATTCGATGAGTCAACGATAAACTCATTGCGTCTGTGTCGATAACCAGGGTGTCAGTGAGTAAGGGAATGGGAATCAGCGCACCGTTGTGAAACCGTGCCAGCAGAAATGGGCGATGACCTGGTAATTCAACGATCAGGCGACCGTTGTGGCCGTTTTCATGTGAAGTCAGGTTGAACAATTCGATCTGTACATCAGGCCTCAAGAAGGCTGTTTGCTGATCTGCAGGAGCACAGTTCCAATAGCCAAACTCAAAGTCGGCAGGGAGGCCAGGCCAGCGAGTGTCCCGCCATTCATCATCATAGGTGCCCGCGAGGGCAAGGCGTGGCGCCCAAGCGCGCCCGACTACTCCAAACCCTGCTGGCTGGTGAGTGAGCGCTCTGGATATCTCGGCCATCTCTTTAGCAGTGACATCACCATCGGGCTGGTGGCTACTTACAAGTTTTGTAATGGGGTCATTGATTTGTTCAATCTGAGGAGCCAGCAAGGCCTCTATCGGCTGCTCAATTGCGCTCGCGAGCTCAAAGTGACGAGTGTCGACCCATCCCTGGCCCAGTGGATTGCTATAGCAAACCTGATTAATGATATGAGGCTCAGAGGCACGATCAGGAAATTGAGGGTTATGCAAGATGCTTGAACCGCCAAAAGCGTATTCCCATTGCAGTGGTACGCGCTCGGCAAGTTCAGCTTCAGTAACATGCCACCCAGTAAACAGGCTTGGCTTGAAGATCCTAGGCCCGGTGAAGCGGAGCCGCTTGTTCAACAAGATATTACGAGTTGGGGCATTAGCGCGGCGCAGTGTTGCCTCCGCTTGTGCATCCCGCCATGCATATAACTGTTGCTCCGTCGGAGGTCCGTCTGAAGTGGACGATTTTGGTGATGTAATATTTATCTTTAATGGCGCCGCAGGTTCGCTCAAGCGAATTCCAGCAGTCCACGACCGCGTAGCTTCCATGCCTGGTGCATAGGCATGTCCATTGACAATAACATCACAGCGAGGTTTGAAAGGTGCTAAATCACTTTCTTCCTTGACGCTACTGCGCCCTTCCTCGCCATAATATTTATCGGCTAGGCAAAGTGGAACTGGATCATCATCGATTACTTCAGCGGAAAAGCTCCCCGGTTTCTTGGCAATGGGTTGTAGTCGATAGCCAACTTTCATCACAATCACTGGGTGCTCTATATCCAGTTTGCTGAGCGCACTGAAGCACATGACGTCAAACGGCGTCAGGTTGCGAAATTCCATCTTGGGCGGTCCCTTTCAGTTGATATCGACATCCTTGCCGTTGATTTGCACAGGCCCTGTGGCACTGAAGTCAAAGTTGCTGCCGTTGATCAGCACGGTTCCGTCGGACTTCATGACCAACGACGCTTTACCAACCGTGATGCTGAGTTCGTCGCCTGCTGTGATGTTGAAGCGGTTGCCAACGATCACGGACTTGTGAATGCCCACCTGCTCGCTTTGGCTAAGACCAACTGTCGTGTTCATTGCCGCACCGACACTGACCTGGTAGCCCGCGCCAATGGTCAATCCCTTGGCCAATGCGATGGTCTCGGTCTTGTTGGCACCGATGGAGATGGTTTCGTTATGATCCACCCGCTCTCTGCGGTCATTGCCGACGAAGGTGGTTTCGTTGTGTTTGACGACGTTGTTCTGGTCCTTCTCCGCATGGATAAACACTTCCTGTCGACCCAGCTCGTCCTCGAACCGCAGCTCGTTGAAGCCATCACCCTTGTGGGTCTGGCTCTTGATGGTCATGCGGGTTTTGTGGTCGGGCAGGTCGTAGGGCGGCAGCTGGTTACCGCAA
Organism: Pseudomonas sp. PARCl1; assembly: GCF_947311875.1. Classification (NCBI taxonomy): domain Bacteria; kingdom Pseudomonadati; phylum Pseudomonadota; class Gammaproteobacteria; order Pseudomonadales; family Pseudomonadaceae; genus Pseudomonas; species Pseudomonas sp. PARCl1. The sequence continues at coordinate 32,849 of NZ_CAMZMX010000011.1, read as the reverse complement.
TAGGTGCGCCCGGTGATCATCGGCTGGTCGGGGTCGCCGTTGACGTACTGGATGACCACGTCCTGCCCGATGCGCGGGATGGCCATCGCTCCCCAACTGCCACCTGCCCACCCTTGGGATACACGCACCCAGCAGGAGCTGAACTCGTCGTTGTTGCTCTCCCGGTCCCAAGGGAAGCTGACCTTGACCCGGCCCCATTCGTCGCAGTAGATCTCCTCGCCCGGAGGGCCGACCACGGTTGCCATGTGCGGGCCATCGACTCGAGGCTTGTCCAGCGGAGGGGGGCGCCATTCGGTTCTGCCGGGTACCAGTTGGGCGGTTTGCTCATAGCGTGTGCTTTGATCGACGCCGGCTGCTTCTTCCTGGAGGCTGGTGAACTGGCTGCCCTTGTGAGCCACGCTGTTCACGCGCCAATGCACATTTAAGTCGTCGCGAGGGTGGCCTGTGAGTGTGAAGCTCAGGCCAGGCTGCAGCCTGACGTCATCCCCCTGCACCTGCGCGATGCGCACATCATGGCGCAGGGCGGTGATCCGGTTTTCAGTGAACGGCTTGCCCACGGCATCGCGTTTGTAGCGGCCAGGGTAGTCGAAGCGCTCGTAGTCGCTGGACTGGTGTTCCAGGAAAGCGCCTGAAGCACGGTGTTCCTGGCGATACGCCGGGTTGGTGAAGGTGTAGTCGCGCTGTACCTGTCGCGAGGTTCTGACGTGCTCGCTGTAGCAAAAGCGCCGCAGGCAAGGCCTGGCCTGATCGCCGCCACTGTCGGACTGATACAGCACGGTGTCGGGGTCGATAACGTCGTCGCCGTCGAAGAACCCTTCGTCACCGTTGTCGGTCTTGAGCGCCCCATGGCTGATCAGCCCGAGGGATAGCAGCTGATCCGTGATGATCAGCTTATGCAGGGTTTCACTGTGCTCGAAGCGATAGACAAAGCCCTCTTCAGCCGCCAGGCGGGCGATGAAGGCAAGGTCGGTCTCGCCTGCTTGTACGCAGAACTCGCGCACGTGGTGATCCCTGATCGCGCGAAGCTCGTATTGAACGATGCCTTGACGTTTGAGCATCAGCTCAAGAATCTGCGGGACGGTCTTTTGCTGAAAGATGCGCCAGTTCGAGCGCAGTCCGGCGCGGGCCAGGATGGGTTCGACCAATGCGTTGTAGTAGGTACGGTAGAAGCCGCTTTCGCCCTGGCTGAATCGGCTGACCAGGCCGTGCACGTAACGCACCGGACCTTTGCCATCCCAGATCGTGAACACGATGGGTTTATCCAGCAGTTGGCCGAAATCGATGTCGGGTTCGAAGCTGATCAATTCCAGTTCGAGGGTGAAGGGCGTGCTGATCGCTTCCTTGAGTTCGAACGACACCACTTCAAATTCGGCATTGCCAACGAGTGGCTCGAAGGTGTACCGCAAATCAGATTGGCTGGCCATGAAAAATCCTTCCGCCGTCTGAGAGTTCAAAAACCCCTGGCAGGGCATGCCTGCCAGGGGTGTTCAGCCGGGTTAGACGATCGGTTTACGCCAGTCGTCGGAGCCTTCGGTGCCTGCGGTGACGTGGGTCCAGGAGATCTTGCGGTATGACATCGACACCTCGATCAACTGGGTGAAGTCAGCGTTCTCCTTGTTTTGTGCATGAGGCAGGGTGGTGTTGATGTCGACGATGGTGGCGTCCTCCAGCTTGGTGGTGAAGAAGTGCTCTTGCTTGCCCTCAACGGAAGTGCGATACCAGTTGACTTCAACGGTCGGCAGCATTTCGCCGCTGGACAGTGCCTGATACATCAGCGGTGTCGCCTTGTTCAGTGAGCTGGTGAAGGCGAACGGTTTGTGTACGCGTTGGCCGGCCGGCTGGCCGCTTTGCGGGTCGGTAGGTACGGTTACCCGGTGTTTGATTTCCTGTACCAGGATCTCGTCTTCGTGGCCTTCGACAAACACGTTGCCGACCGAATCGGAGGTGAAGGCGCCCGCGGTGATGTTGCCTTGGGTCTGGCCTTCGATCTTGATGTAAGCGGGTGTTGGCATGGCAGTTTCTCCTGCGTCCATGTGGATAAGCACGTGCACAAAGGGCAGCGTGGCCATCGAAATCGATGGGCTTTTTCAACGAGGTAAATGCCCCGTCAATTCGTTGAATTCGGGTGTGCCGCCTGTTTACTGCTACAAGATGCCGTTGAGCGACTGCAGCACCTCATCGGTGATCAGGTGCAGGCGGTAGCTGTAGATGCCGTAGGCTGTAGCCATCGCAATGGCGGAAATCACCAAGGGGCTCCACCAGGGCCATTGCCGGTTCATGCGGAAGTTGCGCGGGGCGACGTTGGTGTAGGGGTCGCAGACCGTTGTCGGCGTAGGTCCACGCAGCTCACGGATGATTCCGTGGAGTTGGTGAATGAGGGTGTTCATTGTTTCTTCGCCCTTTGGTGCCAATGCATACTTGCCCTTCAGGCCCAGGCACAGGATGAAGTACATGAACTCCAGCACGTCCTGGTACCGCTGGGGTTCTTGCATCAGGCGCGAGATCACGGTGAAGATCTTTTCGCCGCCAAAGGTTTCGCTGTGGTAGATGCTGAGCAGGGGCTCCTGGCTCCAGAGGCTTGCTTGGCCCCAGGGCCTCTCCATCACGGCTTCATCGATGAACAGGCACAGGCCATAGGAATAGGCCAGAAGTTGGGTGGCCTCGTAGCCATGCTGACGCAGCTCTTGCTGAATATTTTCGATCTGGTTGCGCACCTGCCGGTGCACCTGTTCGAGGTTGGGCAGTGTATCGAGCGTGCGGATGCGCATGACCAAGCCGAGCAAAGGGGCGGCGGCGTCCAGCATCACGTTGCTGTAGCCGCCCCGCAGTTGGAAATCCGGATCGGCTGGGTAGCCTTCACCCGCCGGATCGGGTTCTGGCGTGGGTGTCGAGCATCCTGCCCCCTTTGTGCCTGAAGTGTTTTCAAGCATCCAGCGCAGCTGCTCGACTTTCGCAGGTGCGCTGCCATCGCCCGGGTGGTCGTTCGCGTGCATTTCACTCACTCCTGATTGCCCAGAACTGCAACTCGAGCCCGGGGAATTCCCCGGCGATATGAATCCCGAAACCGTTGGCCGTGTTCATGCAGGCCCAGGCCGGGTCGCGGCGGTCGAGCCCGAAATAGCTGAAGCCCGCGTGGAAGGGCAGCTCGCGCGGCGCCACCGGCAGCGGTTGTAGCGCAATACCGGGTAGTTGCTTGTGCACCAGGTCATTCAAGGTTTCCAGGGACGTGACCTTGGCCTTCTGCATGAACAGTTGGCGCAAGGTCGGCGGCGGCATGTCTGCACCCACGGCGAGGATGAAGTCCGCGTTATCGATCAGGCGGCGGTCTTCGAGCGTCGTCGTCATTACCCCGTAATCCAGCGCGTTCAGCGGTAGGGAGACCGCCCGCGGCTGCAGGACCGTACCCAGGGCGCGGCGCAACGTGTCCTGCAGGGGTTTGAACGACGCACGCAATGCGCTGTGCTGGTAAGCGGGGTACTCGGCAGGCAGCCGGCTTTCGTCGGTGAAGGTCACGAACTCGCCGCACGCCTGGCTCATGTGCAGGTACAGCTGCTCAGGGTGTGTCTGCCCCTGCCTGGCCAAGTGCTGGAAGCACGGCCACCAGCGGTTCATGGCTTGCAACAGGTTGAAGTCGCGGATATCGGCGATGCCGGATTGGCCAGCAGCACCGATTCGGCTGGCCAGGTTGCGTGAGCGCTCGCGCAGGGTGTTGGTGATTTCTTCGAGGTAACGCTGCAGTGCGGGCACAGCCCGTACCGAGACGCTGGTCGGGTAGAACCCTTCGTCGAGTTGCAGGCTGCCATCGGGTCGCCGCTCCAGGATACGTGCCAGTGCCAGGCGGGTGTAGGCGCTGCTGTCGTCAGCCTTGCGCTTGAGTTGCAGGTTGGGCACTGCCAGATCGACCTGGGCCAGGTCGCCATCGGCGCTGTGGGTGTCCTTGATTTCCTGGGGCTGAGCGCTGTAGCGGAAATTGGCGGCGTTGTCGGGCCAACTCACCTCTCGACCGCCCTCGGTGCGCAGCGGCAGGCACAGGTAAACCTCGCTGTCCTTTGCGCCGTCGTCGTCGATTTCCAGCGGCGGCGGCGGCGGCAGGTCTGCCGGAATGTCGAACACCGTACCGTCCGGCATGATGCCGCGGGCGCGGGTGATCGCGACCTTGCCCAGGCTCAGGTATTCCTCGTTCAGTTGCAGCTCGCTGAAGCCATAGAAGGCCGCGTTCAGGCTGGCCAGACGTTGGTGCTGGGCTGCTTCAGCGGCGCGGGTAGCCTGCTGGAAATGCTGCGGTTTGACGAACAGGCCTTCAGGCCACAGGACGGGATTACGTGAACTCATGAGCGCTCCGTGTCAGCGTGAGTGAGCGAGAAGGGTAGGGTTGCAGGCGCCATCAGTCTTGCTCCTTGAGCAAAACCTGCGTGTCATTGAGCAACACCGACAGGATGATCTGGTGGCCCCGCGGTGGAATGCGCAGTACCTGGTTCCAGGTGGCATCGTCCTGGTTGCGGTAATCGGCGATCACGGCAACGAAGCGGGTCTCGGGCTCGATGGCGGTAAAGGGAATGAACTTGAACTGCCCAGGGTGCAGCAGGTAATCGTCATCGCGAATATAGGTACTGCGCAGCGCCTTGGCGGGGTCTTTGTCCAGCAGCTCATAAAGGCTGTTGCGCAGCAATGAGTCGTCGCGCAGTTGCAGGATCTTGATAGCCATGGGCGTAGCCACCGCTTCGGTGGCCGGCGTGGTGCTGCGCGGTAAGCTCAGCACCATGTTCGCGTCTTCGTAGCGGCCGGGTGTGCTGTGCTCGAAGGGCGAGCGAAGCGGGAGATCAGCCTCCTCCTCTGGTAACTCGACAGGCGAGGCGGCCGGGTACTGCTCCTGCAGAAACTCGAACAGGGTGCCGACCTTCTCGGCCAGGGCGTAGGGGTCGCCCGCGCTCAAAGTGACTGCGTAGGGGCTGGGGGCTAGGCTGCTTTCTTGCTCGGCCAGCACGTCCACACTGCTGGGGTTGCTGTTGAGTGTGGGGCTGGCGTTGATGCTGAAAGCAATTTCGGTAGGGTGATCCTTGGGCGGCCCGACGGGTATCGAAGGGTTCAGCGCCACTTGGCCCATTTTGCCCAGGGCGGTGCAGCCCGAGAGCCCGATCAGGGTTGCCAGAAGCCCGGCCACCAGCGAATGACGCGTCATGGGTGTTCTCCTGCAACCAGGCGGTCCAGCGGGTCCTGCGCCGTGGCTTGCGTCACCGCGTCCAGTGCTGCCAAGGGATCGTTGCCCATACCTTGGGCGAATACCGAGCAAATCTCGGCGACCGGGGCCGTTGCGGGCTGGGCAGGCGAACGCTCTGCAGGTGCATCCAGGATGAATTGGTCGAGCACCCGTGAGTCGGGGTTAAATAACGCCTCCAGCGAACGGGCATCCGCTGGCGACAGCTGGACCAACAGCCGATAAGCGCCGACCCGAAGTCGGTCGCCCTCAAGCAGCCGCCTGGCTGACCGCGTACCCAGGCTGCCCAGGTTGTCGTTCAGGTAGGTGCGCCCGCAGCGGTCGATGACGCAGAAGCTACCTTCCAGCCAGCGGATCTCGCAGTGGATCGGTGCCACGCTCTGTGCACCGTCATTGATCAGCCACGCGGCCCCTACGCTGCCGATGGTGCCGCCTGCGCGATCGAATGTGTGCCGGGCCGTGACGTTGTGCTGCAACTGGTCGAGGTTGGTTATGTTCAAGGTCAATGTGCTCATGAGCGCCCCCGAAAGCGCACCACGGGGCTGATCTGGCCATGGCGGTCATCGGTGAAGCTGGTCCAGCCCAGGTGGGCGCCCTGGCTCGGGTGCAGGCAGAAGGGCGACAGCGCGTTCTGCTGCAGCCGCAATTCCAGGTCGTAGGCCAACCCATCGCGCAGCAGGAAGTCGATCAAGGCGCGCAAGCGATTGAAGTTGATGCCGCTGGGCAGCAAGCCACGCAGTTGGGTTTGGTCCAGCTCGCTGATCACGATGGTGAACTTGCTGCTGCGCGTTCGCGTGCGGCTGCCGACCAGGAACGAAGTGCCCAGCTCGCCGTTGCTGCAGCCGAGGCTTACCAGTTGCCGGGTTGTCGTAGGCACCGAGCGGGTCTCGAACTCCCTGATGTGCACCTGTTTCAGGTCGAAGCAGTGGGCGATGATGCCCGCGACGGTGCCCGGTGCGCGGCTGCGGCTGGCGATGACACCGGCGAAGCTGAGCAGTCGGCTCCACGGCAACGGCGTGTCGCCGCGCAGTTGTTTGTCATTCAACCCCAGCAGGGCAAAGATGTACTGGGAGAAGCCATCGCTGGCACCTGGCTGGAAGCGAATGTAGTAGCGGTACTTGCGCCACACGCGGTGCAGCAGGCTGAGCAGGTAGTGGTTGAAGAAGTCGAAAAAGGCCGGCCGCATACCGATACCCTGCGCATGCTCGTAGGCCACCTGCTCCAGGTAGTAGGCAGGCAAGGGTGAGTCAGTGCCATGCAGGCCCATGAAGGTGGCGCACACGCGGTAGCGGTCTTCTGCCCCGGGCATGCGTTCGGCTTTGTACACGTCGGAAACCGGAAACGTCAGCCGTGGGTCACAGGCCAGCCGCACGCGCAGCCGGGTGGCCTGGTCCGGCCAGCGCGGTTCCAGGTCATCCCCATGCAAGCCGTGCAGGCGCTCCAGCAATTGGTAGAAGTTGTACTGGTGTGCCTCGGCGAGCAGCCTGTCGGCTAGATCAGCGGTTGTTTGCCGGTCTGGATGGGCCATGTGTAGTGCTCGTTGTTGGTGATGTTGATCACTTCCAGTTGATGGAAGGAATTGATGCTGGCGTACAGGGCGAAGAAGTGCGCCAGCACGCAGCCGAACAGGTACAGGTCGCCTTCGCACAGGAAGGCGGCCTGGTCCAGCTTCAGCCGTGTGCGTAGCCCGCGAATGGGCTGGCCCTTGATCAGCCAATCCAGAGGCTCGGTCTGAACATCGCGAATGCCTTCCAGGCGCTTGTGGGTCGTGCGTGTCTGCTGCAGGTCGTGCAAGGCCACGAAGTCATAGGCACGAATCACCGCCTTCAGCGGCTCGGCAGACAGCAGCGACAGGTAGTTGAGCGACATGTTGGAAACCAGCGCCCACTGCAACTGGCCATCCAGCACTGGTCGGTAGGGGCGGGTGGGTTTGCAGATGTTGGTGTAGGTGGTCAGCGCCGGCGTGGCTTCGGAAATCACATCGATGTCGTCAACGCCCAGCGCCAGGGGCAGATCGCGGTTGGTGCAGGTCAGGTCGATGGACGCCGTTTCCAGCTCACCGGTGTAAGCGTTGGCATCGGCACGCACGAAGGCGATGCGATGTGTGACGCCCTCGCCGCGCAAGGACTCCTCGAGGGTATAGCGGTAGTACAACGCCGTGCGCCCTTGAGCATGCTCGATCTCATGGGCGAACGATTCGAACGGGCGGAACGTGCGTAGGTGTTCGCCGGTGCTGCCGTCTGTTGTGGTGCGGGTGCTGACCACCTTGTCGACACTGAAAATCTCATACGCATGCCGTTCTTTCCCTCTGGGGGTCAGCTCGGCAGGGGCCTGCCGGTTGGAGAGGTCGATAGGTTCGGCGCTGTAGCTGAACAGGTTGACCGCCGGCGTGCAGAACAGGCGCAAATCCGCCATGCCGATACGCACCGAGGCAGGGAGCTGGCGGGTGAAGTGAAGTTCGATGCCCACCTGCCGAGTCGCTTGATCGGGCCAGACTTTCTGCAGTGCGCTAACGCTGAAGAAGTGGAAGCGCTTCGCGAAAACGAAGTATTCCTGCAGGATCCGATAGCCATCGAAGACGTTCTGCGGATACGGCAGCAGCCCATCGTTCGCGCTGAAGCCCGGAAAGATGATGCTGCTGGCCGGCAACCGGTGCACTTGGCCATCGATCGTTACCGCGACATGCTTGAGGTATTGAGCAAGCCACAGGTAGAGCGTGCGGGCTGTCTTGTCATCACCGCTCAAGTGGAAATCCAGGCTGTCGCAGCCGAGGGTGTTCAAGGGGCGCTCGACCAGGGTGCGCAGTTCGATGCGTGCTACCGAACTGTCGAGCGTCTGGGTAGCGCTGACCGATTGGATCTCGAACGGGTGGATGTCCACGGCCGTGCACGTACGAAATTCGCAAGTCACGCCATCCACGGGCCTGGAGAACAACGGTGAGCCCTTGGGAATGCAGTGTGATTGGCTGAGCGCTTGCTTGAGTGGCGTGAACTGGATGATCGTGGCGCTTGGCAGGGGCCGCAAGTAATTGGGCCACAGCAACTGCAGCATGGGGTGCGTCAGCTCTGGCAGGTCATCCTCCAGCTTGAGGCGCAACTTGGCGGTGAGGAAGGCAAAAGCCTCCATCAGCCGTTCGACGTCCGGGTCGCTGCCACCTTTGCCCAGCAGCCGGGCAAGTTGTGGGTTGTCGGTAGCGAAGTCGTTGCCCAGTTCATGCAGGTAACGCAACTCTTCGCTGAATCGATCCTTGAGTGACATCGGTCACCTCACTCGGGTATGGCGGCTATGGCCGTTGACCAGCAGCTCCAGTTGCAGCTGCTCGTGGTGGTTGTTGACCTGCACCTGGCAGTCCAGCCTGAAATGCAGCTCCAGCGGGGCGTGACACGCGGGCATGGCCTTGAGCGCGCGCACGTGCACGCGCGGCTCGAAGCGCTGAATGGTGCGGCGTATGTCGGCACTCACTTGCTTCAACAGGTCGCCACTGCTTGTGGCATGCCCGTTGAAGTCATGCAGGCCCAGTTCAGGGCTGCTTTGTGAGCAGCCCTGACGTGCATTGAGTAGCGTTTCCAGGTGGCGCTTGATGGCGGCAATCTTTTCGGCAGCGTTTTCTTGCCGGGAAGGCGTGCGGGTAACAGACGGGTCCGTCACCAAGCGATTGAAAAAACCACTCATTCGGTATCAAGCCGGCCAACCAGCGAGATCTCGAAATTTGCGCCCATGTATTTGAAGTGCGGGCGCACGGCGAGCGAGACCTGGTACCAGCCCGGATCCCCGACAACGTCCGAAACCACGACCTTCGCGGCCCGCAATGGGCGACGGCTGCGCACATCGGCCGAAGGGTTTTCCTGGTCGGCGACGTACTGCCTGATCCATTTGTTCAGCTCGGACTCAAGATCGCGGCGTTCCTTCCAGCTGCCGATCTGCTCGCGCTGCAGCACCTTGATGTAATGGGCCAGGCGATTGACGATGAACAAGTAGGGCAGTTGCGTGCCCAGCTTGTAGTTGGTTTGGGCCTGCAGGCCTTCCGGCGTCTTGGGGAACTGCTTCGGTTTCTGGACCGAATTGGCCGAGAAGAACGCGGCGTTGTCGCTGTCCTTGCGCATGGTCAAGGCGATGAAGCCTTCTTCGGCCAGCTCGAATTCCTTGCGGTCGGATATCAGCACCTCGGTTGGAATTTTCGCTTGCAGTTGCCCCAGCGCCTCATACAGATGCACGGGCAGGTCCTCGACGGCGCCACCGGACTGCGGGCCAATGATGTTCGGGCACCACCGGTAGCGGGCAAAGCTGTCGTTGATGCAGCTGGCCAGCAGGAAAGCGGAGTTGCCCCACAGGTAGTTGTCGTGTCGCCCGTCGATGTTTTCCTCGTAGTTGAAGGTTTTGATCGGCTGTTCCTGAGGGTGGTAGGCCGAGCGGAGCATGAAACGTGGCCCGGTCAGCGCAACGTGTCGAGCGTCTTCGCTTTCGCGGAAGGCGCGCCACTTGGCATGCCGTGGCCCTGCGAAGATGTCTTTGATCTCCTTCAGGTTGGGCAGCTCTTCAAAGCTGCTCAAATTGAAGAAATCGGGTGCGGGGGCGGCAAGGAAGGGGGCGTGCGCCATGGCACCGACAGACGCCATGTAACTCAACAGTTTGATGTCTGTGGCAGCGGGGCCGAAGTGGTAGTTGCCCAACATGGCCGCTACCGGCTCACCACCGAATTGCCCATAACCTGCGGTGTAAACGTGTTTGTACATACCGCTGCAGGTAATATCGGCCGCATTCTCAAAGTCATCGAGCAGGTCGTCTTTGCTGACATGCAATACTTCAAGCTTGATGTTCTCGCGGAAGTCTGTGCGGTCGACCAGCAGTTTGAGGCTGCGCCATGAAGATTCAAGTTCCTGGAATGCCGGTTGATGGAGGATGGTATCCATCTGCCGGCTGAGCACCCGGTCCAGCTCTGCAATCATCTGATCGACGCGGTGTTTGTTGATGAGTTGATCTGGATCATTGCTTTTGAGTATTTCGGCAATAAAGGCCGATACACCTTGGCGAGCAACTTGATAGCCCTCTTGTGCGGGCACCAGTTTGGTTTCGGCCATGATCTGGTCGAGCAACGTGGCGTTGCTCAATGCTTCGCCCGACCGTTCAGCGGCGAGGGGAGTGCTGGTTGATTTTGCCATGGGACGCTCCGTTGTCTCAGTCTTCTTTTGGCGCCTCAAGCACCAGGTTCAACTCTTCGGCGAGTTGCTTGCGGGCCTGCTCGTTGCTCAGCAGGTGCTGCAGTTGCTTGCGGAACGCGGGCACGTTGCCCAGTGGGCCTTTCAGCGCCACCAGCGCTTCGCGAAGCTCCAGCAGCTTGCTCAGCTCCGGTACCTGGCGGGCGATACCGTCTGGTGCGAAGTCATTGAGCGACCTGAACTGCAGATGAACCGCCAGCTCCGCGTCGGCAGCCGTGGTGAGCATGGAGGGCACCGACATGGCCAGTCTGACGTCGGCGTCATTCAACACATTGTTGAAGGTGTGTTTATCGATGCGCATGACCGTTCGGTCTTCCAGCGCGCGGGCGTCATCCAGGCCGAAATCGCCCATCACCAGCATCTTGTGCGGCAGCTCTACTTCGGCCTGTTCATCACCTGTGGCGGGCACGTATCGGATGTTGATTCGTTCTTTGGGTGCAACCGATCCTGTGGGCTTTGCCATCGCAGAATCTCTCCTTGGTTTGTGTGGGAAGTCCCTGATAGTTGTTCGCGAGTTCTGATTTAGTTTGTAGGAAATTTCCTTCAGACTTGATTACGATATAAACAAGAGCGGGGCAGTCATTGCCTCTTGCGTAAAAACCTTGCGCCTGAAATTGTTATTCAGTCGAGGGTCAAAGTGTAAAAAAATATTTGTTTGTATTTGCGATTTTTTATGAGCTAGTCTCTTGCCACTCGCGGGTAAGAGTGCTCGTGATTGCGTTTAAATATCAGCGGAGCTGGTACAGGGCATATGTACTATCGAGAGGGAATTTAATTGCGATGCCTGGCGAAACATACCTCTGGCGCAGGTCTTTTTCTGATAATCAATTGCATGCCACTGCCAGTGCATGCCGATCAGAATTGCTCGCGCATCGTATCCAACGTTGAGCGCCTGGCCTGTTTCGATCAATCCGCCGGAACACCTGTGCACCGCGTGGCCGCGCAGTGGTCGGCACCGGAGCAGGACTCACCCACGGTGCGTCGGGTGCTGGCCTATGAAACAGGCCGAAATCCCGACGATTTGACGTTCCGGCTCACGCGTGAAGACGAGGGGCTGACGATTTCTGCACCCGCAATCGCTTCGGCTGCACCGCACCCCTACCTGGTAATCAGCTGTTTGCAGAACATCTCGCGGTTGCAACTGATCGCCGCACACCCCGTGGATGCCAGCCGGCTGACGGTGCGCTTGCAGGGGGAGCGTGGCGCCACCGCCGCAACCCCCTGGCAGGTGACGGAGAACGGTCAGGTGCTCGATGCCGGCCGCGGCCTGCCCGGAATCGAACAGATCAGGCAGCTGATCGGGGCCCGGCGCATCCAGGTGCACAGCGAAAACCCTGCCGTTGGCGGGTTGGTCTTCGACGCTCAGGGGCTTGACCGGCTTATCGGCGAGGTGCGCAAGGCATGTCGCTGGTAGCCGAGGTCAATGCACAGGAAATCGCCCGGTTGCTCACAGCCATCGACGCGCAAGCACCGGCCGGCCTGTTCGATGTGGAGGATGAGACCTACCAGGCCATCGACCAGGAAATGGTCAAGCTGGGTGGCCTGCAGGAGGCCACTATCGATTGGGTGTACATCGAGGAAGCGTCGCGCCAGTACCTGGAGCAACAGTGCAAGCATCTGCGCATCGTGGCACACCTGAGTGCCGCATGGCTTCGCAGTGCTTGTTGGGAACGCTGGGCGCTCACGTTGACCTTGCTGGCCGGCATGGTCGAGCGCTACTGGGAGACGGCTTATCCCAAGCCAGGGCCCAAGGGTTACCTGGGTAAGCGCAAGCTGGTTGGCTTGGTGCTCAACCGCTTGAACGAAGCCCTGCCGCGCCTGGACCGTTTCACCTATAGCCCTGCGCATGCGGCCGGGGCGCAACAGGCGCTGCTGCGGCTGCAACAGCTGCAAGCCGTGGCCCTGCTGGACGACGCCATGCTCGATGATATGGCGCGGCTGCTACGCAAGCACTCGGAACGGGCGAGTGGCGCAGGCGAGCCTGCTGCGGCCAGGGCTTCGGCGCCCGTCATCAAGCCCGCGCCACTGGCCGAAGTCATCGCCACACCCATGCCCCGCGTGTCGCTAGGCAACGAGCGTGAATCACGAAGGGCGGTGCTGAGCATGGCTGAGCTGATCAACCAGCAGGACCCCTACGACCCAGCGGGGTATCAGTTGCGTCGCTTCGGCTTGTGGGCTCACATCCAGGCCGCGCCTCAGGCGGGGCAAGGTCACCGCACCGAGCTGATGGCGGTGCCGCTGGAGATCGCCGGCGATTATGAAGAGGCCATTGCCGGCAGCGTATTCGACGCGGCGCTGCTGCAGCGGATCGAAAAAAGCGTGTCGGCTTGCCCCTTCTGGATGCGCGGCAGCTTGCTTGCGGCCACCACCGCCACACGGTTGGCAATGCCTGAGGTGGCCGAAGCCATCCGCGCAGCGACTGCCCGGTTCGTCCAGCGTATCCCCGCCCTGCAGCAGTTGTGCTTCAGCGACGGCACGGCGTTTCTGGACGACCAGTGCATGGCCTGGCTCAAAGGCGCAGGCCAGCAACCGCAAGCTGAAACGGCGCAAGAGTTCGTGGGCCTGCGCGAAGAACTTGTCAGCCAGTTGGAAAGCGGTGGGGTAGAGCCGGTTTTGCTCAGGCTCCAGGCCATGCAGGCAGATATTCGCGCGCCGCGTGAGCGCTGCCACACCACCGTGATCGCGGCCGATCTGCTGGCCGCGCGCGGCGTCTCGTGGCTGGCCCAGGACCTGTGCGCCAGCGTTGCCCGAACCATGCAGCAAACCATGGCCAGTGCCTGGGAGCCGGAGGTGTTCAAACGCCTGCAACAGCATGCCGCCCCTGATGCGTTGGCCGATCAGAACAAGGACTAGGACCCGCCATGAATCAACGATGGACGCTATTGAAACGTTGGCTTTTGCCCCTGGCGACTCGAGTCGGCCTGGCCATGCCTGTGCTGCTTCTGCTGGGCAGCGTGCTGATGCTGGTCGCCATCTGGTGGCTAGGCCCACAGTGGGCATGGCGTGAACAGCATCCGCTTGCCAGCATCGCGCACCGCAGTCTGGCCAGCCTGGTGCTCGTGCTGGTGCCGCTGCTGTGCTGGCTGTTGGTGCTGCGCAGGCGCTACGTGCGCCTTCAGGCAGAGCGCAACGAGGCGGCGGCCGCAGAGCTGGACAGCGTATTGCCGTTGCTTCGGGCCCAGGAAAACGCCTTGGACCAAGGGCTGGCGCGATTGCTCGGCAGTGCGGGAGGGCGGCGTGCCCTGTACCGATTGCCCTGGTACCTGGTGATAGGCGACCAGCATGCGGGCAAGTCCAGTTTCATCGACCGTACGGAGCAAAGCTTTTCCCTGACCCGGATCGACAAGGTGCAGGCGCGGGGTACACAGGTGCAGGCGCTGGCCTTCCCGATAGGCTGGTGGGTCAGCAACGAGGCGGTGATCATCGACCCGCCCGGGGCCTTTATCAGGCAGGACTCGCCGGCAGGCTCGCTCGCCGGGGCGCCAGGTGCCTCGCAGGTGCCACCGGCTGCCCCCGCCAGGCTCTGGCAGCACCTGCTGGGTTGGCTGGTGCACAATCGCAGCCAGCGGGCACTCAATGGCATGGTGCTGGTCGTGGACCTGCCTGCGTTACTGCAGGGTACGCCCGAGCAGCGTGTTGCCTTGGCCCACAGGCTGCGCACGCGGCTGTACGAAGTCAGCAGCCAGTTGGGCTCGCGCCTGCCGTTGTATGTGGTACTGAGTAAATTCGACCTGCTGGACGGCTTCGACCAGCTCTATGGGGGCCTTCCCGTCGACCTGCGGGAAAACATGCTGGGCTTCACCTTCAAGCTGGATACGGTCGGCACCTTCGATGCCTGGCTGCAGGAGTATGGCGATCATTACCAGCAGTTGCTCAATCGGCTGTTCGAGCAGGTGGTGGATCGACTCGATACCTTGGCCAGTGCGCCGCAGCGCGCGCGGCTGTTCTCGTTGCATGCCCAGTTGATCGGCTTGCGCCCGATACTGCTGGGTTTCCTGAAAGAAACGCTGGCGAGTGACCGTTACACCACCCCCGCCTTGGTGCGGGGGGTGTACTGGTCTTCGGTCATTCAGCAAGGGGACGTGCTCAACGCCTTCGTGCGCGAGTCAGCCCAGCCCTACAACACAGCGCTTCCGTTGCTGGAGGGCAAAGCGCAAGGCAAAGCGTTTGCCTACTTCATCCAGCATGCGTTCCGGCGTGTCATCTACAAGGAGGCGGGGCTTGCCGGAGACAACATCAAGGTGGCGCGCAGCAAGCGCCGGTTGTTATGGGTCGGCTCGGGTGTAGGCATGCTGGCTTTCTGTGTTGCCGTAGCCAGCTGGCAGCGCTTTTTCGACATCAATGGCGCCAAGGCCGCCAACGTGCTCGCCAAAAGCCGGGAGTACAGCCACCACCAGGTGGATCAGCGCCTGGACCCGACCGGGCGCAACCTGCTGGAGCCGCTGGACCAGATCCGCGATGCGGTTTCAGTGTTTGGCGACTACCGCGCCGCCTGGCCGGGTGTTTCCGATCTAGGCCTCTACCAGGGGCGTATCATTGGCCCGCGTGTCGATGAGGCTTACCTCAGCTTGCTCTCCAGGCGATTCCTGCCGGCCTTGGCCAGTGGCGTGCTCGACGCCATGGAAGCCGCTACGCCTGGCAGTGAACGGCAAATGGCTGCCCTGCGGGTTTACCGTATGCTGGAAGACCGCCAGAACCGGCGGCCTGAGTGGGTCGAGACATGGATGGCCCGCCAGTGGCAGCAACAGTTTCCTGGCCAAGGGCAGCTGCAGCGCGACCTCATGCGCCACCTGAAGTACGCCTTGGCCTATGCCGACACCGAGTTGCCGCAGTACCGCCAGCGTATCGCCGTGGTGCAGGCGGCGTTGCGCAAGGTGCCGTTACCGGAGCGGGTATATGCCGGGCTCAAGCAGCAGGCTCAGGAACACCTGCTCACGGGCCTGGATTTGCGTCAGCAGGTCGGCCCCGCGTTCGACGTGGTGTACCAGCGCTCGGCTGGGGCCAGCGGCGAGGATGTGCGACTGGCGCCGATACACACCGCCAAGGGTTTCAAAGAGTACTTCGAGCCCCGCAGCCAAAGCTTCGCCGACATGGCGATGATCGACCAGTGGGCGCTGGGTGAGCGCAGCCAGCTGGAGTACTCGGACGCTGACCGGGTGGTGTTGAGCGAGCGTCTGCGCAACCTGTATAGCACCGACTACATAAACAGCTGGCGGCATGCATTGAATGCCGTTTCGGTGGCGGATTTTCACGACCTCGAACATGGCGTAATGGTCCTGCAGCAGCTGACCGGGCCCGCGGCGCCGTGGCATCGGCTGCTGGCTACGGTGAAGGAAAACACTTCGCTGTCATCGGCTGAGGTACCCGACACGGGCAGCGCCAGCGACACGCTCATGCCCAAGGGCAGCGAGCTTGAGCGCCAGCAGGCCTGGGCCATCCAGCGGGCTTTTGCGGGGCTGAACGGGATGCTGCATGCAACGCAAGACAAGCCAAGCTATTACGATGAAGTGCTGGCGGCCATGGTGGCCGTGCACGATTACGCCAAGGCCGTGCAGGGCAGCCCAGACCGGGGCAAGGCCGCCCTGCAAGCGGTGCAGCAGCGCTTTGCAATGACCGGCCCAGACCCGATCGGCACCCTGCAACGGGTGGCCACCGGCTTGCCTGAACCGCTCAATCACCACGCCAGGAAAGTGGCCGATGAAACCGCCCGGGTGCTGCACATCGAAGCCCTGCGCGAACTGGAGCGGCGTTGGGACACCGAGGTCTACAGCTTCTTCCAGCAGCGCCTTGCCGGGCGTTACCCTTTCGTGGCCAGGGCGCCGGATGCATCGCTGGATGACTTCGAGGCGTTCTTCGGGCCGCAGGGGCGGTTGCAGCGCTTCAGTGATCAATACCTGAAGGCATTCCTGCACGACAACCTCGAGGCGCTGCGCGCCGGCCCGCAAGGGCAGTCGCTGATCCGCAGCGATGTGATCGAGCAGTTGGCGCAGGCCAACCGCATTCGCGAAACCTTCTTCGACCAGCGTGGCAACCTGAGCGTGCAGTTCAGCATCGAGCCGCTGGGGCTCAGCGCTAACCAGCGCACCAGCCTGCTGGACCTTGACGGCCAGCTGATTGCCTACACCCATGGCCCGCGGCAGCTCACCGGCATCATCTGGCCGAACACGCTTGGCCGGCACGTGCGCAGTAACCTGACCCTGCTCAGGCAGAACGGCAGTAGCAGCCGCCTGGAGTACCGCGGCCCCTGGTCGATGTTCCGCTTGCTCAGCCGCGGTTCGCTCAATGGGCGAACCGCAACCAGCGTGGACCTGAGCTTCAGCACCGGTGATGGCGTGATGCGCTACCGGCTCAGCGCTGAAAAAGCGTTCAACCCCATTACCCAGGAACCGTTCAACGGCTTCCAGTTACCCCGTGGGTTGCTGCAGCAGCCGCTTGAGGCCCGGCTGTAAGGCGGGTTCGCAGGGGCGCAGGGATCGTTTGAAAAATGCCACGGCACCGGGCGGGTGCGCGACCCTGCGCGCCGAGCAGGCGGCGCGGTGCAGCACAGCGTCTGCGCCGCGGTTCCCGGGCAGGTTGAGGGTTGTCACTATCTTTCCGGTTTCTGTCCGATTGCCTGCTTACTCCACGTTACACCTAAACGGTTAAATCCCTGCCTGAACGTACACGGGATTTCACCATGAACACCTCCCTCTCCTTGGCGCCACAAGTTTCCACCGAGGCGCAGTTGCAATGGCTACAACGGGCTGACCGTACTGTTGCACTGGACATCATGACGCTCATCAACAGCACGGTTGAGGATGGCGGGGTGCTGGGCTACGAGCAGGCGATGTCGGTCGACCAGGGTGTCGATTTCGCCGCGGCGTTGCAGGCACGTATCGAGGGCGGGCATACCTACGCTTTGCTCGGCCGTGCACCTGCCGGCGCGGCGTGCCTGGTCATCCTGTCCCGTAGCAGCATGCCCAACTGCCGCCATATCGCTGACCTGAGCAAAGGCGTGGTACACCCAGACTACCGGGGCTCCGGGCTGGTGGCCCGGGCCTTCGCGGAAATCGTGCGGCTGTGCCAGGCGAAGGGTATCGAACTGCTGACCTTGGACGTACGCGAAGGCACCCGTGCCCACCGCCTATGGCAACGTTTCGGGTTTCAGACCTACGGCGTGCTCGACGACTACGCGCGGGTCAACGGTGTGAAGCACCGCGGCCACTACATGGCCCAGTCAGTACAAAGCCTGGCCCAGCGACTCAACCTGAGCTGAAGCGCCCTCAATCCTTCGCCTGCGGCCATCGCCGCCAAGGGCCCCCTTTTCCATCATTCAAGGAACGCCACCATGGCCTTGTCGACTGCAGCCTTTCGCGATCAGCTGGAACAGAAACTGCACCACCACCTGACGCTGTCTCACCCGATCTTCGAAGCCCTGCTTTCACCTGAAGGCAACAAGCCGCTGCTGCGCAAGGTCGCGTTGCAAGGTTACCAACTCACCAAGTACTTCCTGACTTATGTCGAGCACCTGTTCTTCCATTGCCCGCTGCCTGCCCACAAGCGCGCGCTGATCACCAACTGCTTCGAGGAGGAGACCGGGCGGCTCTCGCGTACCGATAACCATGTGGTGCTCATGCAGAATTTCTTGCGTGCACTGGGCATCAGCGATGCCGAGCGTGATGCCGAGCAACCGCTGCCGGCCACCTGGGAGCTGATCGACTACCGCCTGCAGGCGGTACGTGACCCGGCGCGTTACCACGTGGGGGCTGCCGCGGTGATGATCGCCAGCGAGGGGCAAAACCTCGAGACCGTTGCCGGTGATGCACGTCACGTGCTGCTCGGCCGGGCGTACGGCCTGACCGAGCACGACTTGCTGTTCTTCTCCGTGCACCAGAAGGAAGACGTTGGCCACGTCAACGAAGGCCTGGATCTGGTTTCGCAGCTGTGCACCACGGCCCAGATGCAACAAGAGGCGTTGCAAGCGGTAGATCACACCTGCCAGCTGTTCTACGCGATGTACGAAAACATGTACCAGGTGTATTGCCGGGCTCCCCAGGCCGAAGCGGTGTAATACCCCGCGCAGAGGATTGGCCATGAAACAGAAATTCAGCTCAACCCTGATCGTCTCGGTGCTGGTAGTCGGCTTCGTGGTGATGTTCCTGTCCAGCGCCCTGAAAGGGCTGTACCAAGTGTACTTCGTCGACCTGGCCACGCACTTTGGTGGCGGGCGTGCAGCCTTGGCCACGGCAGGTTCTTTGTTCGTGCTGACCATTGGCCTGGTGTCGCCGGTGGTGGGTTGGCTGAGCGACCGGGTTGGGCCGCTGAGCACGGTTGCCCTGGGCAGCGTAAGTGCAGGGGTGGTGCTGCTGGGGGTGACCTTGGTCGGCAGCCAGCTGATGCTGTTCACCCTGTTGTATGGCCTGCTGGGTGCCTTCGCCCTTGCCGCGATGACCTACGTACCCATGGGCATTCTGGTCGATCGCCTGGTCGCAGAGCGTTTCAAGGCCTTCGCCTTCGCTTTCGTGACCAATGGCACGTCGATCGGCTTCATCGTGCTTTCGCCGCTGTGGATCATGCTGCAGCAGCGCGTGGGCTGGCAGCCGGTGTTCTCCTGGGTCGGCCTGATCTTCCTGGTGCCGTTGAGCCTGGCGCTGTACTGGGTGGCGCGCACCGTTGCGCTCAAGCCCGACCCGCAGGCGGCGCTGGTCAAGCACTCGGTCGCGTTTCTGTGGCGTGATTCGCGGTTCTTCGTATTGGCCCTCAGCTTCGCCAGCTGTGGGGCCACCATGGCGTTCATCGACGTGCACCTGGTGTCGTTCTGGCAGGGCGAGGGGCTGCCTAGCTCGGTACAGGCCAGCGGCCTGAGCTTGCTGGGTGTGCTGGAACTGGTCAGTGGCCTGATGGCTGGGTGGCTGGCTACCCGTTACAACAAAGGGCTGCTGCTGATGATGTTCTACCTGCTGCGTACGGCGGCGGTGATCGTCCTGCTGACCACACCTGGGCCGCTGGGTACCTACCTGTTTGCGGTGCTGTTCGGTGCCAGTTACCTGGGTACGGTGGTGCTCACGTCAGCATTCTGCTTTGCCCTGTATGGCGCCGAAATCAAAGGCAAGGTGTTTGGCCTGCTGTTCCTTGTACACCAGCTGGGTGCGTTGCTGGCCACACAGCTCGGCGCCCTGGATTTCGACCGGCATCAAAGCTACCAGTTGACCCTGGTTGGCCTGGCGACGGCCACCGTGATGGCTGCACTGGCTTCCCTGTGGCTGGTTTCGGCACGCGTGGCCGCAGAAGCCTCGGCCCCGCCAGTGGCTGAAGCGGAATAGCCCCCGATCAACTGCGCATTGTTCAATGCAAACAAGGAGATGCACCATGCAATCGTCTGCGATTGGCCTGGACGGCTTTGACGCAACTTCGGCGCTGCACAGCAATCGGGTCAGCGATTTGTCCGATGTTTTCTGCGAGCCATTGGCCATGACGTCTGCTTATACCTTTGCGTCGGCGCAAGAGGCTGCAGAACGTTTCAGCGGGCAACAGCAGGGTAATGTGTACAGCCGCTTCACCAACCCCACGGTGCAAGCCTTCGAAGGCCGCGTGGCGGCGCTCGAACAAGCCGAAGATGCGGTGGCGTTCGCTTCCGGGATGGGCGCGTTCACCGCGCTGTGCCATGGGTTCCTGCAGCAGGGTGACAACATTGTCTGCAGCCGCGATGTGTTCGGTACCACCGCCAGTGCCTTCAGCGTTTACATGGCGCGGTTCGGCATCGAGGCGCGGTTCGTCGACCTTACCGACCTGGGCCAGTGGCAGCAGGCGATCGACGACAAGACCCGCCTGGTGGTGCTGGAATCCCCCTCCAATCCGCTGCTGAAAATTGGTGACATCCGTGCCATCAGCCTTCTGGCGCACGCCAAGGATGCGCTGGTCGTGGTGGACAACACCCTGTTGACGCCGGTGCTCCAGCGCCCGCACAGCCTGGGTGCGGACTTGGTCATCCATTCGGCGGGCAAGTACATGGACGGCCAGGGGCGTGCGCTGGCCGGTGTAGTGACCGGTTCCAAGAGCCTGATGCAGGTGTTGAGGGGCGTGTTGCGCACGTTGGGTATTTCCTGCAGCCCGTTCAATGCCTGGTTGTTGCTGAAAAGCCTGGAAACCCTCGAAATCCGCATGCTGCGGGTGCAACAGGGCGCCCTGGAGCTGGCCCAGTGGCTTGGCGAACAACCCCTGGTGAGCGCTGTGCATTACACCGGCCTGGCGCAACACCCTCAGCATGCCTTGGCGTGCAGGCAACAGGATGGCCATGGCGGCTTGCTGAGTTTCGAGATCTTCGGCGGCCAGGCAGCGGCCTGGCAATGGATCGATCAACTGCAGTGCGTGGCGCGCTGCACCAATATTGGTGATACCCGCAGCATGGTCACGCACCCGGCCAGCACCACCCATGGCCGCCTGGATGCGCAAGCGCGGCGCCACGCCGGCATTTCCGACGGGTTGATCAGGCTGTGCGTCGGCCTGGAGCGGGTGAGCGATATCAAGGCCGACCTGCAACAGGCCTTCGATGCCGTGGCCTTCCAACCCGCGGTACAGGCAGCGTCGGGCCGCCCCCGCAGTGTGGTCGCCAATGGCTGAACTGCTCGCTTCCGGGTTCTCCATTGGGGTGTTTGCCGTGGGCATGCAATTGCTCGCCCTGGTCGCGGTGTATGGCGCGTGCACCGCCCGGCAAGTGCGCGGTTATGCCGTGGCGTTCGGCTTGGGTTGCTGTGTGCTGATCGCAATGGTGGTGCTGGACCCGTTGGCGCTTGGCCGCTGGCCCATCGAGGGTGTGGCAGCGATGGCGATGTGCGGCTGAGACGGGCGTCCGTTCTTTGTGAAACAGCAGCAATAAAAGCCCGTTGGGGCGTTCAGGAGTCGTTAAATGTATAAAAAATTGGCCATCAGCCTGTTATTGGGGTGTGCGCTGCCGTTGGCAGCGGCCCAGGCTGAGGTTGCATCCGACGCTGGCGAGACTGTGGCCAGCGTCAGCAAGCGGCTCGTTTCGTTCTACAGCCAGCCCCTGCCTTCTGCCGGCAAACTGAAACCGATCAGGGTGCCAGCGGTGCTCTCCATGCCGGCCAACCAGGCCGGGCCAGCACCGGCTGTGGTGATATTGCACGGCTCGGCGGGGATGGACTCACGCGGGCCGTTGCACGCGGCCGACCTCAATGCCCGCGGCATCGCCACGCTGGAACTGGACATGTGGGGCGCGCGCCGGCTGGCTGGCGGCGCACAGGGGCGGCCGCCCCGGGTTCACGATACCTTGCCGGACCTGGCGGGCGCCTTGTCTTATCTGGCCAATCAGCCAGGGGTCGATAGCGAGCGGGTAGGGGTGCTCGGGTTTTCATGGGGTGGCGCCCAGGCCATGCTCGCCGCGTCTGCGTCCATCGACGATGAGTTGCAACAGGCCTCTGGGGTGCGCCCCGTAGCCTTGGCAGCGTTCTATCCCGTGTGCTGGGGATACAACCGTGTGCCAGGCTATGACTTGAAGCACCTGGCGCCGGCCCGCCTGCTGGTGCTGGTCGGTGAAAAGGACCAGTACGATGATGACCCCAAGGCTTGCACCAAACTGGTTGCAAGCCTGCCAGCCGAAGACCAGGCACGGGCAAAGGTGCTGGTCTACCCCGGTGCCGAGCATGGCTTCAATGGCCTGGAAGCCGCGCAGGAATACAAGGACCCGTTCCTGCACCGTGGCCAGGGCGGCTTGGGGCGTTCGGCACCGGACCCAACAGCCCGGGAGGCGTCGCGCAAGGCTGTGGTAGCGTTTTTCACAGACAGTTTCGCCACGCCCACCGTCAGTGGTCGCTGATACTAGGTGTTGTCCTGGGTGATCACGCTGCGAAACTGCAGCGGCGGTTGCGGCATTTCCCGCCGCCAGGCCAGGCGAAAGGCATGGCTGCTGCCGTAACCGCAACGTTCGGCGATTTGTTCCACATTCAGGCGGCTGCCGCGTAACAGGTCACGGGCCAGGTCGATGCGTTGGGCGCGCAGGTAGTCCTGCAGGGTTTGCCCCGTGTTCTCGCGAAACAGGCGTGCCAGGTGCCGGTAGCTGACATTGAACTGGCTGGCCAGTTGTTCGAAGCTGAAACTGCTGCCCAGGTGCGTGTCGATATAGTCCTGGGCCGCGTGTACCAGCGGGTGGATGTGGTTGCGTGCCAGGTCGGCCGCGCGCAGTTGCACATCTTCGCCAGCACGGCGACGGTAGATCACCAGTTCCTGGGCCACCTGGTTGGCCACGGCTTTGCCGAAGTGCAGCGACACGATATGCAAGGCCAGGTCGGTACCGCTGGACACGCCCGCCGAGGTGAACACACCGTCGTCCTCCACGAAAAGGCGATTTTCCAGCACCTTGGCTTTTGGGTAGCGTGCCTGCAGCAAGCCGACATAGCGGTGATGGGTGGTGCATTCACGGCCGTTCAGCAGCCCGGCTTCGCCCAGCAGGAACGCGCCGGTGCAGATGGAACACAGTTGCACGTCTGGGGTTTGCCCCATCACGTTCGCCAGCCACTGCGCGGTTGCGGCCATGGTCGCAGCGTCGCTGGGGCTGGTAGACAGCTTGTTGCCGACCACGAACAGCATATCTTCGGGCGAAAGCTGTTCGGGCAGGGGATGCAAGCCGCTCAAGGTCACACCTTGATAGCTGCTCATCTGTTGTCTGGCTGCGATGCAACGGACGCTGACCGGCGCCAACCGGAGCTCTTCCAGGCTGGCCATGATCTGCAGCGGCCCGCCGAGGTCCAGAATGTGTGTGCCCGGGAGTAACAAGAACCAAATGGTGCGCATGACGGTATTCCTATGATGTTCAAGCGCCTGACGTAAAGCGGCACCTCAGCAAAATAGCGTCAAAAGGCCATGCAGTGAAAGCCTGCCCTGATCGGATGCAGGCACTAGGGAAACGCTGTAAATAGCCGCTATTAATTCCCCATTCGCAACAATTGCTTCGATATTTGCATTTGATTGATTTATATGGCCCTGTCACGCTCTCGAGCTGCCTCAAATATCGCCTGAGCCCAGCCCGGTCCGCTTTATCGCTTGGGCGGCGCGCCCAGCTGCCCATTCGCATTCATTACATCGCGACCTGGCAGCGACATCGTTCAAGGATGCAATGATATGAATAACTGGCTAACCCACCTCACTGTCGCCAAGAAGCTGATGATCGGCTTCGGCCTGCTATTGCTGTTGGTGGTTTTGAGCATTGGCGCAGGCTGGAGCGCCATCAGCAGCTTGTCCTACCGGATGGACCGCATGAGTGCGGTCAACCGGCTGATGGACGACATATCCAAGATGCGCCTGGACCGTTCGGCTTACCTGCAAAGTGAAGGCGACGCCCAGGCTGCCAAGGTTTTGCAGGACAAGATCGTCGAAGTTGGGCAGCACCTGGTCGAGCTGCAAGGGTTTTTTGCCAATGCCGAGAATGCACGGCGGATTGCCTCGCTGGCGGAATACCTGGCCACCTACCAGCGGGGTATTGAATCCTTGGGCCAGGCCTATGAGCAGATCGAGCAGTCGCGGGCGGTACGCCGCAGCAGCGGCGACAGCGCACTCAAGCGCCTGGATGAGCTCGACAGCCTGACGGGTGAACAGAACGGCTTGCGTGACCAGGCACTCTACAAGGCGGTAAACGACCTGCAGATGCAATTTCTGTACGCGCGCTTTGAAACCCGTGGCTACACCTACGGTGGCAATGGCAAGCAGTACGCTGCTGCGGCCAAGGCCGTTGACGCGACACTGACCGCGTCGCAAACCCTGGGGGATGTTCTGCAGGGCTCGCGTGCAAGCCTGCTCAATGAGCTGACGCAATCCGTTACCGCCTACCGGGCCTCGCTGGACACTCACCGCGCGGCGTTGACCCGCATCGACACCCTGCTCAAGGACATCCAGAAGCAGGGTGATGCATTGCTGCAGACCAGCCAGGACCTGTACGACCAGCAGATGCAGATGCGCCAGGACGATACCCGTGATGCGGCGTGGACGCTGATCAGTTGCCTGGTGCTGGCGCTGCTGCTGGGCGGGCTGGCAGCAGTGTTGATCACGCGGCAGATCGTGCCACCCCTGCGCGAAGCGTTGGCCCGGGTGCGGCGCATTGCCGAGGGTGACCTCAGCGTCTTCCCCACGGGCTCGCGCAAAGACGAAATCGGCAAGTTGCAAGATGGCTTGCAGCACATGACCGGCAGCTTGCGACAACTGGTTGGGCATATCGGTGATGGGGCGACGCAGATCGCCAGCGCCACCGAAGAGCTGTCGGCGATTACCCGGCAGACGCAGGCAGGTGCTACCGAGCAGATGCAGGAAACCGAGCAGGTGGCTGCGGCCATGCACGAAATGACCACCTCGGTGCAGGATGTGGCCCGCAACGCGGTCGAAACCGCGCGCTCGGTCAACCAGGCGGCGCAGGATGCTGTCAGTGGCGGCGACATCGTCAAAAGCGCAATTGCGCGCATCGAAAACCTGTCTGCCGAGGTGGAGCTGACCAGCGCAGCGGTGAGCACGCTGGCTGAAGAAAGCGGGCGCATTGGCAGTATGCTCGACGTGATCAAGGCGGTGGCCGAACAAACCAACCTGCTGGCATTGAACGCGGCGATCGAGGCCGCGCGGGCAGGCGAGGCCGGCCGTGGCTTTGCCGTGGTAGCGGACGAGGTGCGTGCCCTGGCGCAGCGCACCCAGCGCTCAACCGAAGACATCGAACAACTGATCGCAGCCCTGCGCGCGGGCACGTTGCAAGCCGTGCAGCGCATGGAAACCAGCCGCGGCCTGACCGGCGAGAGCGTGCAACTGGCCCGCGATGCAGGCATTGCGCTGGACAACATCACCCACAGCATCAGTGGCATTCAGGGCATGACCCAGCAAATCGCGGCGGCTGCCGAACAGCAGGGTGCCGTCGCCGAAGAAATCAATCGTAATGTGCTGAACGTACGCGACATTACCGAGCAGGCGCAAACCGCCAGCGAACAGACCAGCACGGCCAGCCTGGAGTTGGCCGATTTGGGCAATTCACTGCAGGGGCAGGTACGCCGGTTTCAGCTCTGACCCGGCCTGAGGTAGCGCGCCATTAAGGGAAAACCCGCATTGCTGGAACGTGGGGCGGGGCCTAGGATGGTCATCGACGTCAACCTTTATCGAGGAGTACGCGATGACCACTGCAACTGAAGACAAACGCCCAACCCCAGACCCTGCTGAGGTGGGCGCGTTTTTCCCCTCACCGTATTCGTTGAGCCAATACACTTCGCCCACCTCTGACCTGAGCGATGCCGAGTACCCTGGTGCGTACAAAGGTGGCCGCTGGAAGGTTCTGGTCATCGGTGCCGATGAGCGCTACCTGCAAACTGCCAATGGCACCCTCTTCTCGACAGGCAACCACCCGGTAGAAACCTTGTTGCCCATGTACCACATGGACAAGGCGGGCTTCGCTTTCGATATCGCCACGGTGTCGGGCAACCCGGTCAAGTTCGAATTCTGGGCCATGCCCTCGGAAGACCAGGAGGTACAAGCGTTTTACCGCAAGTACCAGGCGTCATTCAGGCAGCCGCTGAAGCTGGCAGAGGTCGTCAAGGGCTTGGGTGATGACTCCGACTACATCGGCGTGTTCATTCCCGGGGGGCACGGTGCACTGATCGGCTTGCCGGAAAGCAGCGAGGTCAAACAGGTGCTGGAGTGGGCGGCCGACCACGATAAATTCATCATTTCGCTGTGCCATGGCCCCGCGGCACTGTTGGCCGCGGGCGTGGGTAAAACGGCGGAAAACTACAGGTTCAGCGGCTACAAGATCTGTGCGTTCCCTGACGCGCTGGATGCGCAAACCCCGGATATCGGCTACATGCCGGGGCACCTGACCTGGAAGTTTGGTGAAAAGCTGCGGGCCTTGGGGGTAGAGATCATCAACCAGGACATTACTGGCAAGGTGTACCAGGACCGCAAGTTGCTCACCGGCGACAGCCCGCTTGCGGGCAACAACCTTGGCAAGCTGGCCGCGGCCGCCCTGTTGAAAGAAACCTCCGGGCGATGACCTGCGGCGTAGCCGAAGTGGCGATGCAGGTGGCCTTGGCACTATGGGGGGATGGGCAAGCGGTCGACGCCTGACGCACCGCGTACAGTCACCTGCGTGCGGAGCGGTAGCGCCTGGGTGTGGCAACCACGGCTCAGGCGATCAAGATCGCCCTGCACAATGGCGAGTTGGGCAGCCGCCCGGAATAGGGCGGCGGCCGGGTTTCAGGCCGCAAATACCACACCGGTACGGGCAGCCGCATTGCGGATATGCTCCTGCATGGCACGCTGTGCACCGGCCTGGTTGCCACGGGCCAGCTGGCGCAGGATCTTGCGGTGTTCTTGCCAGGTTTCCATGGCCCGCTCGGGGCGAATGAAGGGCAGTTTCTGGCTTTCCAGGAAAATGTCCTGGCTGGCGGTGATCACCTGCAGCATCGCCAGGTTGCCGCTGGCCTCCAGCAGGCGCCGGTGGAAGGCGTAGTCGAGGCGGGCGGCGGCGTCGAAACGGCCGGCACGCAGCTCCTGGCGCATCGCCTCGACATTCGCCTCCAGCGCATCGATATCCGCACCGGTCAGGTACAGGGCAGCCAGGCCTGCCGCGAACCCCTCCAAGGCATAGCGCAACTGGAAGGTGTCCACCGCCGATACCTGTTCGGCGTATGGCCATGAGAACGTGGCCGCCGGGGGTGCCGAGGGCGCCTGCACGAAAACGCCCTTGCCCGGTTGCACGCTCACCAGCCCCAGCGCACTCAACGACGACAGCGCTTCGCGCAGCGACGCACGGCTGATGCCCAACTGCTCGGCCAGGTCGCGTTGCGAGGGTAGGGCATCGCCGGGTTGATAGTCGCCTGCCTCGATCAGCTTGCGAATGGCCTGCAAGGCTATTTCCGGAACGGCGCGGGGGAGCGTGTCGAGCATCTGTTCAGACCAGTTGGGAAGCGGTCTGCGCTTTGTAAAGGCTTTACCGGGTGTCTGGCAAGCCTCGCTCCGTGCTGGCGCAAGTGCAGGGCAGGCTGCACGAAAGCGGGGCGCGGCCATCGCTGGCGGGCTGACTGTTCAGACCAGTAAGACCGCGAACAGCCGCATGCCCCGGGCTTTTCCGGGGCCAGGCGCCAATGCTGGCACGGGCTGTGCAGTTTCAGCGCTAACGACCTTCTGCATACCCCGAGGCTTTCCCATGAAAAACATCCGCTCCCTGTTGCTGGCGACGCTGCTGTGTGGTGGCGCACTGGGCGCTGCCCATGCCCAGGCCGACGCCCTGGCCGACATCACTGCCCGTGGTGTGCTCAAAGTGGCCGTGCCTCAGGACTTTCCACCGTTCGGCTCGGTCGGCCCCGACCTCAAGCCCCGCGGCCTGGACATCGACACTGCGCAGTTGTTGGCGGACAAGCTGGGCGTCAAGCTGGCCCTCACGCCCGTCAACAGCACCAACCGCATCCCGTTCCTCACCACGGGCAAGGTCGACCTGGTGATCTCCAGCCTGGGCAAGAATGCCGAGCGCGAAGCCGTGATCGATTTCTCCCGCCCTTATGCGCCGTTCTACCTGGCCGTGTTCGGGCCGGAGCAGACGTCGATCAGCGACATCGGTGCCATTGCCGGCAAGACCATCAGCGTGACCCGCGGCTCGATCGAGGACATGGAACTGACAGCGGTTGCCCCCAAAGGCGCGGTCATCAAGCGGTTCGAGGACAATAACTCCACTATCGCAGCGTACCTGTCTGGCCAGGTTGAACTGATTGCCAGCGGCAGCGTGGTGATGGCTGTCATCGCCGAGAAGAACCCGGCCAAGGTGCCGGTGATGAAGGTCAAGCTCAAGGACTCGCCCGTGTACGTCGGGCTGGCCAAGCAGGAGCCTGCCTTGCTGGCCAAGGTCAATGCCACCCTCGATGCCGCCAAGGCAGACGGGAGCCTCAACCGCAATGCTGAAAAATGGTTGAAGCAACCATTGCCGGCCGACCTCTGAATTGCCCCTGGATTCGCTGACTGATGGCCTATCAATTCGATTTCGCGCCCGTGCTGGCCCAAGGCGACCTGCTGCTCAAGGGGGCGTTGTTCACGCTCCAGCTGACCGCAGTGGGCACCCTGTTCGGGGTAGCCCTGGGCGTACTTGGCGCTGTGGCGCGTGCCTGGCGGCTCAAACCGTTCGATGTGCTGTTCGGCGTGTACGTGGAGCTGATCCGTAACACGCCCTTCATCGTGCAGCTGTTCTTCATCTTCTTTGGCTTGCCCGCGTTGGGGGTGCGCCTGACGGAATGGCAAGCCGCGGTGCTGGCCATGGTGATCAACCTGGGTGCCTATTCCACCGAAATCATCCGCGCCGGTATCCAGGCCATTCCCAAAGGGCAACTGGAGGCGGCGGCGGCACTGGCCATGAGCCGCGCCGAGGCGTTTCGCCATGTGGTCCTGCAACCGGCGCTGGCCAAAGTCTGGCCGGCCCTCTCGAGCCAGATCGTGATCGTCATGCTGGGCTCGGCGGTTTGTTCGCAGATCGCCACCGAAGAATTGTCGTTCGCAGCCAACTTCATTCAGTCGCGCAATTTCCGGGCGTTCGAGACTTACCTGCTGACCACGGGCCTGTACCTGATCATGGCCATTGCAGTACGCCAGCTGCTGCTGTGGTTCGGGCAGCGCTTTCTGATGGGGAGACGATGAATGGAGTTCACCTTATGGGACATCGTCCGCAACTTGCTGGTTGGCATGCAGTGGACCCTGCTGCTGTCGCTGGTGGCGTTCATCTGCGGTGGCGTCGCCGGCCTGCTGGTGCTGCTGGCGCGCCTCTCTGACAACTTCGTGCTGCGCGGGGCCGCCAAGGGCTATATCGAGCTATTTCAGGGCACGCCACTGCTGATGCAGTTGTTCATGGTGTTTTTCGGCATTGCCCTGTTCGGCGTCGATATTTCGGCCTGGATGGCGGCGGCCATCGCCTTGACGTTGTTCACCAGTGCCTTTCTCGCCGAAACCTGGCGCGGCTGCGTCGAGGCCATTCCACGTGGCCAGTGGGAAGCCTCCGGCAGCCTGGCCATGACCCGGCTGGAGCAAATGCGTTACGTGATCCTGCCGCAGGCGCTGCGGATTGCCGTGGCACCTACCGTCGGTTTCTCGGTGCAGGTGGTCAAAGGCACGGCGGTCACTTCGATCATCGGCTTCACCGAGCTGACCAAGACCGGCGGCATGCTCGCCAACGCCACCTTCGAGCCCTTCCTGATCTACGGCTTGGTGGCCGTGGGTTATTTCATGCTCTGCTACCCGCTCTCGCTGAGCGCCCGTTACCTGGAAAGGAGGCTGCATGCCCCTGCTTAGAGTGTCCGCGTTGCACAAGTACTATGGCGACAACCACGTGCTCAAGGGCGTAGACCTGAGCATCGAAGAGGGTGAGGTGGTCGCCATCATCGGCCGTAGCGGTTCCGGCAAAAGTACCTTCCTGCGTACGCTCAACGGCCTGGAGTCGATCAGTGACGGCGTGATCGAAGTGGATGGCGAGTACCTGGATGCCGCGCGCGCCGACCTGCGCACGCTGCGGCAGAAAGTCGGCATGGTGTTCCAGCAGTTCAACCTGTTCCCGCACCTGACGGTGGGCGAGAACGTCATGCTCGCGCCGCAGGTGGTGAAGAAGACGAGCAAGGCCCAGGCCCGCCAACTGGCTGAGCAAATGCTGGCCAGGGTTGGCCTGGGCGACAAGTTCGACGCCTACCCGGACCGCCTCTCTGGCGGGCAGCAGCAACGGGTGGCTATCGCCCGCGCCCTGGCGATGTCGCCCAAGGTTTTGCTGTGCGACGAGATCACCTCGGCGCTCGACCCGGAACTGGTCAACGAAGTGCTCGGCGTTGTGCGGCAATTGGCCAAGGAAGGCATGACCTTGATCATGGTGACCCATGAAATGCGCTTTGCCCGGGAAGTGGGTGACAAGCTGGTGTTCATGCACCACGGCAAGGTTCACGAAACCGGTCACCCACGTGATGTATTCGCCGCGCCGCGTACGGCGGAGCTGGCGAATTTCATTGGCAGCGTAATGGGCTGAGGGGGCAGGCTTCAGAAGGGCTGCGGCGGCGGGCCTGAAGTGAACCGGCAGCGGGCATCAGCTGCACCACGCCCACACCAGTAACGCCGCCAGGCCAGCCCCGACCGCTACCGAGCAGCCGCCTAGCGACAGCGCCGCCCGGCCTTGCCGGTACCAACCATCCTGGCCAAGCTGGCGCGCCGGCGCCAGCAGGCTGCGCCAGCGTAATTCCGTTTGGTGAAACGCCTGTAAGTTCGCGGCATCTGCGTCCAGCCAGCGGCGGAAGTCGATGCGCTCGCATGCGGTCACCTGGGGGCTCTGCAAGCGCACGTACCATTGGCTGGCCACGCTTGCCAGCACGTCCCGGCGCGGGCGCCCGGCCATCAGGGCCTGGTCCATGTTGCGTTCGACAGTGGCCAGTGGCAGGTCAAGGCGGGTGGCAATGCTGGCGAAGTCCAGCTGGTCGAGGCGGCTCAGCAGCATCACTTGCTGCACCCGGCGTGGCAGCCGCTTCAGCGCGTGCAGCAGGGCATTTTCGGCATCAGGCTCATTGACCGCGGTGGGGTGTTCGAGGGGCAGCAGCAGACGGGTCATGACCGGCTCCTTGCGCTACAAAGGGGAAGGGGTGGGGGCATCTTCCGTGATGCGTTTTCAGCGTAGGCGAAACGAGATTGATTCTCAAGTGCTGATTGCGCAAAGTTTTGTAATGAGCGTTCACGCCCTGAAACACATTTGCTACCATGCGCGCCATCACGATCTTCATTAGCCTGAAGAGCCAAAAAAAAAGACCCGGCAAAAAGCCGGGTCAAAAACCGTGATTAGCCTGATGAGGAGATAATCTGAAAGCGACCTAAGCTTTCAGGTTATCCAGCAGATCTCGCGATCAGCTGAGTGCAATAATAATCGTTATCATTTGCCAGTCAAATGAATTTTCATCATTCCGGTAAAAAAGTTTTACCGGTGCGCTTCCTTGTCCCGGCAATCGGGGCCTTTGCCGTTACGCGGCCATCACGTGCTCTCCCTTCCGTTTACAAACCCCGGTCTTCATGTTGCTTGTGCTCCAGCAGCGCGCGTGCCATGTCCATCATGTGCATCAGCGCGAAGGTCAGCTCGCGCTGGCTGCCGTGCTGGTGCGTGGCGGTTTCCTGTGCGGTGGCCGCAGCGCAGCGCAGCAGGGCGATGGCGTGTTCCTGGGCCTGCTCGCTGGTCACGCCTTCGTGCAGGGTCCAGATCTTGTTGTCCAGCGTCGGGCGTGGCGGGTTGGGGTTTAGGTAGTAGTCGAGGGCGCGGCGGGCGGCTTCGCTGTCGAGATCTGTTTCGTCGTTTTTCGGTAGTTTCATCCTGATACCTGCTAATGCCAGTAAGGAAAGGGATCAGGCCGATACTAATACCTGTAGTATTTGAATTGCCACCAAGAAATAATACTGAATGTTTATTGAGCGCCAGAAGGCAGTCCGTATCGTGCCAGCGATGAATATG
This sequence comes from Pseudomonas sp. PARCl1, assembly GCF_947311875.1. Classification (NCBI taxonomy): domain Bacteria; kingdom Pseudomonadati; phylum Pseudomonadota; class Gammaproteobacteria; order Pseudomonadales; family Pseudomonadaceae; genus Pseudomonas; species Pseudomonas sp. PARCl1. The sequence goes on along the minus strand of NZ_CAMZMX010000011.1, from coordinate 958 downwards.
GATAAATGGATTGCCCTCGTCCGTGACCGGATGGAGGAGCTAGGGCTTACCCAAGAGCAGCTTGCCGAGCGCGTTGGCGTGTCTCAAGGCAGCGTGGGGCATTGGGTGAACAAAAGGCGTCAGCCGAAGATCGAGTCGATGAACCGCACGTTCGTCGAGATTGGCATGCCTCATTACCACGTCAGCTTGCAGTTGCGCGTTCAGGGCCAGGTCGGCGAGGAGCGCGGTGCCTACGAGGTGGATGACGATGATGATGACCTGGACCTGATGCAATACATCGTATGTTTCCGCTATCCGGTGTTGAGTTGGGATCAGCTAGGTGGTGCCCAGATCGCGGAGCCTGCTGAGTTCGAGCAGACCGATTACCTGGCTCAGGGGAAGGCGTTCTGGCTGACGGTGGAAAATGATGCGATGAGTGCTATCAGTGGCCGCAGTGTGCCGCAGGGCATGCGAATGCTGGTGGACCCTGGGGCGCAAGCTGTACCTGGGCGTCTGGTGATTGCGCGTCAGCCAGGTAAACCGGCGATTTTTCGTGAATTGGCCGAGGAGGGTGGGCAGCGGTATCTGAAGGCATTGAACAGTAATTACCCGGCCTTGTTGTGCGAGGAAGGCTGCGAGTTCTTGGGGGTGGTTGTGCGGGTGCATGGCTCCTTCTAGGTGTTTTGGGGTTGTTGTGAGGCTGGTGAGCGTAGGGCTTGATCAGTATGGCGCTTGTGAAATCGAGCGCCGCCCGCGCGGCGCATCGCGAGCTGCGCTCGCTCCTACGTTTGTTTCAGGCCAGTATGGCCTGTGACAGGCGCGCGCGACCGCCTTGTTCGTACGGCGCGGTATCGTGCCATGCCCCAAGGGGGCGCGCGCAAATCCCCCAGGCATAACTGGCCCGAAACAAACGTAGATACTCTGTTGGCGGTCAAGCTTTTCTGAGGTGTTCAGAGCTGAAAAGCTTGGCCGTATCAAA